>NZ_LOHY01000082.1 GCF_001559795.1 Pseudostreptobacillus hongkongensis
CATTTTGGTGTGGATTTTTCCATTTAAAAGTGTTATTTTATACCTTTTTTATTATATTTTTTGATATTTAAAAAGAGTAGAATTTAGATTATTTAATTTCTAATTTTCTACCCTTTTTTTATAGTTAGAGCTATTTTTTATTGCAACAGCCCCAATCTATTTTAATATACTTATCTTTAGATTTTACTATATACTGCTATCATATTATTCGCTTTTCTTATTATATATGCTAATGGTTTTAAGTATATAGGCATTCTTTCTTTCATCTTATCTGTTATATTTTCAATTTTTTCAAATCTATAATCATTACATAAGTCCACAAAATCTTTTTCAGATTCAACTCCCCATTTAAAAGGATTCTTCATCATTTTATTAACTTCATGTCTTTTTTGATTTTGTACTAATCTAATACTCATCAATTCTAAAATTAAATGTACATTTACAAATCTTTTAGCTATTTCATCAAAAAGAAATTTAACTTCACCTTTTCTAAAATATGGTAAAACTCCTTCAACAATTACTAACACATTATTTTTATCATCTATTTTATCTATCCAAGAAAAATCTAATATAGAATTTGCAATATCAATAACCCTATCTTTCTTTTTTATATATTTAGATCTTAGGTTTATAACATCTTCAAAGTCAAGATTATACCATTTTATTTTACCATTATCTAAACGTTCAAATCTATTATCTAAACCACACCCTAAATTTAAGACAGTTATATCCGTATATTTATTTATAATCTCATGTGCATAATTATCTATGATTATAGTTCTTGCATTACATCCCCAAATATTAAATTTACTCTTTATCTTATTTTCATAATCATAATCTATAGAGTCTATTATTTTAATTGCAGTCTCATCTATAAATCTAGGATTTTTACTCTTACTTTCAATGTATCTAGAATATAATGGAATTAACAAAGTTTCACTAACGCCTTCTAATTTTACTTTTTCTTTCATAACTATTCATCTCTTTTCTATTTAGTTCCTGTACTTCCAAATCCTCCATGACCACGTTCAGAATCATTTAAATCTTCTACTTCTTCAAAATCTGCAGTAATATATGGCGCTATAACTATTTGTGCTATTCTTTGAAAATTTTCAACTACATAATCAACTTTACTATGATTATATAAAGCTACCATTATTTCTCCTCTATAATCAGAATCTATTACTCCTACTTTATTTGAAGGAGCTATACCATTTTTAAATGCTATACCACTTCTTGCATAAACAAGTCCTACGTATCCTTTAGGTATTTCCATAGAAATACCTGTTTTTATCATTACAGTTTCTCCTGATTTTATTAAAGTATCACCTTCCATGCAAGCATAAAGATCAGCACCAGCTGCTTCTTGACTTCCATAAGTAGGTATTATAGCCTTAGTATTTAATTTTTTAATTTTCACCTTCATTATCTTCTCTACCTTTCTTAGTTGTTATCTTCTTAATATCTTTAAATAGAGTCCAATAACCAGCTAATATACCTAAAAATATTAAAATTATTATAGTCAATTCACTTCTTTTAAAACCTATCATTCTTTCAAGAACAAAGTATATTCCTAATAATAGAATTACCGGAGATAATATTGTATAAGCAAAACCTGTTGCAAAAGATAAATATTTATGTAATCTATTCTTTTTAGAATAACTGTTTCTTTTCTTTTCGTTTTCTATTATATCTTCTCTTATTTCATCTCCATCTTCATCTATACTAGTTTCAAGATAACTTTGACTAAGTCTTTTTCTTTCATCTTCAACTGATTCAAATTTAGTATTTGATAATAATTCACTAAATTCAAATTCTTTTAAATCCTCAATTTTTTTCATAATTGCCTCCTATTTTTTACACACTAAAAATATTCTAGATTCTCCATATTCAGAATTTCTAGCACTATCATATATTTCAAATCCTATTTTCCTAACTTCTTCTAGTATCTTATCTGTATCAAAAATAGTTTTTTCATGTATTTCTGTATACTTATTATACACACCATTTTCTTTTGCAAATATAACCATATCTATAATATGCTTAAATTTAGATTTTTTATCATGTTTCATTATACAAGTATATTCCTCTGTATCATCTATAAATAAATCATTTTCAAACATTTCATCAAATATACCTTCTTCAACAAAATCAAATATGAATATACCCTCTTCTTTTAAACTTTCATATACTAATTTCAAAAAGTTAATAAACTCTTTAAAACTATTGAAATAATTTACAGTATCAAAATTACACATAATAAAATCATAATCTTTACCTACTGAATTTTTAGTAATATCAATCTTATTAAACTCTATATTTTCATATTTATTTCTAGCTATATCTAACATATCATCTGATATATCAAAAGCATGAACTTCATGACCATCTGCTGAAAATAAATATGAAAGCTTACCAGTACCACAACCAAGGTCAGCTATTTTTAATTTAGAATTCTTATTAATATATGTTTTTAAAAATTTATACCATGAGTTATAGTCTACAAAATCCATAAACTCATCATAAATATGTGCAAATTTTTTATGTATCATAGTAACTCTTCCTTAACTTTTTCTACTACTTCATTTAAAATTTTATCTACTATTTCATCAGTTTTAGCTTCAACCATTACTCTTATTAAATTTTCCGTACCTGATGCCCTAACTAAAATTCTTCCATTTCCATATATTTCTTCTTCTTTTTCATATATAAAATTCATTAAATTTTCATTTTTATCCCAGTTAAATTTCTTTTCTTTATCAACAATAACATTAATCATTTTTTGTGGCCATAAAGTAACTTCTTTTCTTAACTCACTTAATTTTTTACCTGTTTCAATAAATGCTTGCATTAATTGTATACTACTTAATATTCCGTCTCCTGTTGTGTTATAGTCAAGCATTATTACATGTCCTGATTGTTCTCCACCAAGATTTAAACCTTGCTCTCTCATCTTTTCAAGAACATATCTATCTCCAACATTTGCTCTTATTAATCTTATTCCGTTTTCTTCTAGATATTTTTCAACCCCCATATTACTTTGAACAGTCGTTACAACTTTATTTGAATTCAACATATTTTTCTTTAATAAATTCATAGCTATTATACTTATTATAATATCACCATCTAAAATTTCTCCTTGTTCATCAACTGCAATTAATCTATCAGCATCACCATCATAAGCTATTCCCATATCAGCTTCAAATACTTTTACTGCTTGACACAATTTTTCAGGGTGTGTTGATCCACATTTTAAATTAATATTCTTACCAGTCGGTGTATTATTTATTACAACAACTTCTGCACCTAAATTTTGTAAAACTTTAGCTGCCACCCTATATGAAGCTCCATTTGCTGTATCTACAACAACTTTATATCCTGAAAAAGAAGTCTTAACTGTAGATTGTAAGAACTTTCTATACATTTTCATATCATCTTCAACATATATAAATCTTCCTAATTTTTCACCACTTGCTAAATGTTGCATTAAAAATTCTCTATTATCCATTAGGCTTTCAATTTCTTCTTCTACTTCATCATTTAACTTATATCCTAAATTTGAAAATATTTTAATCCCATTATCTTTTATAGGATTATGTGAAGCTGAAATCATTATACCTGCATCAGCATTTAATATTCTTGTAAGATAACTAACACCCGGTGTTGGTAAAACTCCAACAAAATCAATATTAACTCCCATAGAAGTAAGTCCTGCAGATAAAGCTGATCTAATCATATACCCTGAAATTCTTGTATCTGTACCAAGTATAATTTTAGGTTTAGACTCTCCTTCTTTATTTTTCTTTAAATAATATCCTAAAGCAAGTCCAAGATTAGTTACTAAATCTATATTTAAATCTTTATTAGCTTCACCTCTTATACCATCTGTTCCAAAATATTTTCTTGCCATATTACTTCCTTTCTTTAATTTCAAAACTTCCTGAATAAATTCCTATTATTTCTAATTTTTTCTGTTCATTCTTATTTAAAAGTTGACTTTTTTTATTTTTTTCTATATATCTAATAATTATTTTATCATCAATTTCTTCAAGTATTGCAATATCTATACTATCTTTATACTTTAACAAGTAAACCTCATTATTATATTTAAGCTCATTACTAAATTCAAAAAATATGCTAATCCCTTTTTTAAACGTAGGTTCTAAATCTGTTGTTAAAATATATACATAAGCTAAATTTTCTACATTATACATTGTATTAATCATTATAATTTTTTTATCAGAAAAATCATATTTAAACCCTTTATTAGTATATTTACCTAAAAGTTTTATTCCTTTTTCTTCTTTTTCTATCAAATAACCTCTTCTATATATTTCATATTTTTGTATAAGTAACATATCTTCTTCAGATATTTTTAATATCCTAATTAAATCTTTCAAAAGATTTTTTGAAGGACTTTTTTTATTATTTACAACATTACTAATATACTGGGGCGTTACAGATAAAATTTCTGCTATTAAATGTTGACTCATATTACTATTTTTTAAATATGTAGATATTATTTCTCCTGTTGTACGCATATATCACCTATCCTTGAGAATTCTTAAGCTTTTCTTCCTCTTCTTCAGCCATTTCTATAATCATATTTATTTCTTCCAATATTATATCCGGATCTAAACCGTGTAATTCTATACCTTCTCCTATAGTTTCAGCACTAGAAATTATACATCCTCCACATCCTAGCCCATAACGCATTAATATATGTGCTACTATAGGATATTGCTCTACCACTTCATCTATATTCATGTCTTCATGAACTCTTATTTTCACATTATCACCTCATAGCTATATTATACACTTTATATATGTTTTTGTAAATAAAAAGGTAGATTTTAACCTACCTAAGTTATCTATACATATTAAATATTTTATATATTTGATATTTTGAAAAATATGTTAGAGGAATACATCCTAAAATTATTATTAATCCAAGTATTATATTATTTCTTACATATGGTATTAAACTAACAACACTTAAAATTACTCCTAAAATTATTATGTATATAACGATCCAAACACATAATTTACCTATTTTTTGAATAAATGTTGGATTTTCTAATAACATTAACCTAGAAATAACTGTAAGTAAATTATCTATTAAACTTACTCCTGTAAATATTGCAGCTATTAAAAGTAAAATATATCCTAAAAATAAGGCCAGATCATCATTAATTCCTATCCCTAAATATTTCAAATCTTCAACAAAGCTAAGTGGGAATCTTTGGAAAAGTAAAATAAATATTAACATTTTCATAATATCATACATTTTTAATTTTTTCATATTTCTCCTTTGTAAAAAGGCTACATTTGTAGCCTTTATTATTTTATTTCTTCTGTTTCTTTAATTTCTGTAGCTTCTTCAGCTTTACTTTCTTTAAAACTAGTTGATTTTTTACCTGAATAAACCTCAAATACAGTTATAGCTAAAACTCCTAATATCCCAACTAAAACTAATATTATACCCCAAGAATATGATAAATTCTTAGTTATTAAACCACTAATAATACCCCATTTTTCTGTAAGGTTAGAAATTTTACCTCTAATAACAAATAAAATTGAAATAGTTAAAATAAGATTTAAAACATTAAATATTATACCTAATTTATCTTGTAAATTTTCATTTAAATAAATAGGGTAAGCTGAAAGTAATACAACTAATAATGCAGGTATTAAACCTTTAAACCCAAAGTTAATTAATGTTAAATATAGAGTTGTATCCCCAATATTTAATGAAAGTAATGGACTTAAAATCCCTATAGCTGTTAAGGCTAAAAATCCTTTTTTTATATTTTTAATCATTCTTCTCCTCCAAATTAAAATATTTGACTGTTCCATCTAAAAGATATATCATATCTTTTCTTTCAACAACAATCTGTATTCTTTTCTTAAGATCTTCATCACTTTGTATTTTTTCGAAAAGTCTTTTTGCTGGATTAATTGCAACAGGATAACCAACTTTGATAAACATACCAAGATCCCCTGTAGTATCTCCATAAGCATAAGATTTTTCTAAATCTATATCATATTTCTTTACAAAATCATCAATAGCTTTAAATTTACTACCACTATCCCACATAGGCGTTAATTCCCCATTATATCTTCCATCTTTATCAGTATGATAAACTGTTGCTATATAATCATGTGCATGTAATTTTTTAGCCATCTTTTCAACTAAAAACATTGGTGACCCTGAAATAATAATAACTAAATGACCAAGTCTTAAATGTTCTTTTATTTTTTCTCTTGAATAAGTATAAATTTTTTCTGATTTTTGTTCTATGACACGATTTGCAACATAGTCAATATCAGAATTAGGTATTTTACTTAAATACTTTATATAATTATCTACTAATTCATCAAGATACTCATCATAAGAACCACGACGTTCTTCCCATTTTTGGAACTTATTCTTAATTCCACCAACAAAAGTAGCTTCATCAATAAAATCATATTTTATAAGCATCTTAAAGTGCTCTATAAGCAATGAATTTCTAAATATAGTTCCATCAACATCAAAAAAAGCAGCTATTCTTTTAGACATAAGCACCTCCATATTATTAATATTATACATTATATCATTTAAAAATTCAAATCATATAATTATCGTCTATTTGTGTTTTTGTTTTTCAACGCTTCCATCTTGTAAATATCTTGTATATTCACCTACTTTAATATTATCCTTATATTTCCCTTCTTCATAAGAATTTTTAACACCTTTATTGTAGTATTCTATTAAATAGTCACCTTCTTTTTTAGATTTTACATATCTACCTAATTCTATTACTTCACTATCTCCTGATTTAAACATAGCTACATAATCTCCGTCTTTAAATCCATTTACATACATACCTACTTCATTGCTATAATTATCATTTTCAGTATTTGAATTCAAAAAATCTATACCATAAGATAATACATATTCTCCATTTTTAACTCCATTATTATATGTACCTGTTTCAAGCTGCCAAACTCTTATTCCTTCGGATTCATTTTCTTCAGATTTATCACAACTATATTCACCAGTTTTTTTACCTTTTTTATATGTACCATTTTCTATAGAACCATCTACATATTCTATAGTATAATCACCTTCTTTTACTCCCTTAGATATCTTAACATTTTCTTTCTTTATAGCTACATCACAGAAACTATATGAAAGTACTGAAAAAATAAGAAACAAGAATATATATATTTTTTTATACACAGAACCAACTCCTTTCTTGTTGGTATATTTTACCTATGAATTAAGAAAAAGTCAATACAAAAAAACATATACCCTAAAACTTACTATTATAAAGTTTCTGGGTATATGTATCTAATTAAAACTCTTCATATATAATATTTTCGTATTCTATTGGTTCAGTACCTTTTATAAATAATGCTTCACGCGAATTATTACCATCACTATCAAGTAATCCCGTCTTTAAATCTATTACTTTTTTAATAAGTTTTCCATTTGATAAATTATCATCTATAAATTGGAACTTACCTATATCAAAGTTACTAAGATTTGCAACTATTTGCATGTAGTTTTTCCATATAGGAAGTGCAGCACTTGCTCCTGACATTCCTCTTCCCATAGATTTATTATTATCATTTCCAACATAAACTACAGTAACTAATGTAGGTGTATATCCAGTAAACCATGCTGATACATAATCACTTGTTGTACCTGTTTTACCAGCAACTGGAACCATTTTACCATTAGCATAAAGTTGAGCCCCTTTACTTCCTCCATTTTTAACTACAGATTGCATCATATGAGTTACAAGAGCTGCATATTCTGGCTCTAAAACTTTTTCTTTTTTTGTTTCAGCTTCATATATCACTTCACCAAATTTATTTTCTATTTTATATATAAACTGAGGTTCAACCTTTTCTCCACCATTAGCTATTATAGAATAAGCCTTTGCCATATCTAAAGGTGATAAAGTTATAGATCCTAATGCTACTGTTAGATCTTCTGGAACTTCTTTTCTATCAAATCCAAAACTTTCCCAAAGATTTGTAAAGTTTTTAATTCCTATTAAATCTAATGCCTTAACAGCAACAACGTTATCTGATATTTCTAATGCTTTTAGTAAAGTTAAATTATTTCTATATTTTGCATCATAGTTTCTTGGAGTCCACTTACCAAAAGTTGTAGGTGAATCCTCAAGAGTAGTTGCCATCGTATAATTTTCTAACATATCTGCTAAGTATATAAATGGCTTAAATGAAGATCCTGGTTGTCTTTTAGCTCTCAAAGCTCTATTAAAGTCTCCTTTAATATAGTTTTTACCTCCAACCATAGCTTTTACAAACCCATTACTTGGATCTATAGAAATTAAAGCTGCTTCAAGTTCTGATCTTCTATTCAAATTACTATTAGTTGCAAAAGCTTTATATGCAGCTTTTTGCATATTTATATCCACAGTTGCATATATTTTATAACCATTAAATAATAATTTTTCATCTTCTTCTGTTTCTATATTAAGAATTTTTTTAACTTCTGATAAAATTATAGTAGTAAATTCTGGTGCAATATTTGTACTAGAAATTTTTTCTTCATTATTTTTATTTATAGTAGTCCTATTAACAAAGGTAATTTTTTCATCCTTTGCCTTATCATATTCTTCTTTTGTTATAGCCTTATTTTCATACATTAATTTTAAAACTACTTTTTGTCTTTGTAGCGCATTTTCAAGTTTAGAATACTTAGTTGGCGATTTAGGTATAGAAGCCAGTATAGCTGCTTCACCTACAGTTAAATCTTTAGGTAGTTTATTAAAATAATTAAGAGATGCATTTTTTATTCCATAAACTCCTCTACCAAAATTAATAGTATTTAAATATAGCTCTAAAATTTCATCTTTAGTTAACTTTCTTTCCATTCTAGTAGCAAGAACAGCTTCTACTATTTTTCTTTTTAAAGTTCTATCTGGACTTAAAAACACATTTTTAACTAATTGTTGAGTTATAGTAGAACCACCTTCTCTACCTGTTTTAGTTACATTTAAAATTAAAGCTTTTGTAAGTCTTATATAGTCTAGCCCATTATGTTCTCTAAATCTTTTATCCTCAACTGATATAAAAGCATTTTGAACCATTTCTGGAATCTGATCTATATCTATTGGATCTCTATTTTCTATAGTAATTAAATCTAATTGATTACCATTTATATCGTATATTACTGATGGAGTTAATGGCTTGTAATTATTAATTAATTCAGGAGGGTACTTTTGATTAACCTCATGAATAACATAAACTAAACCTAATCCAAAAATAACTACTAAAGATCCTATAAAAATCGATAAGTATTTAATTATTTTTTTCATTAATTATTTCCTCCTTCTTAACTTTTAATTGGCCACAAGCTGCTTGTATATCATCACCCTTAGTTTCTCTAAGAGTTACATTAAGATTATGACTAACTAAATAGTTATAGAACTCTCTTTGTTTTTCACGACTAGGTGTTACATAAGGTTTTCCTTCAACCTTATTATATGGTATTAAATTTATTAAATGATTAAATGATTTCATAAATTTAACAAGTTCTACAGCATCTTCTTTTTCACAATTAAAATCATCTATCAAGATATATTCAAAAGTTATTCTATTTTTAGTTTTTTCTTGATAATTTATAAGTGATTCTTTTAATTTAGCTAAAGGATTAGCTTTATTTATTGGCATTAAAGAACTTCTTTTTTCATCATTAACACTATGTAATGATATTGCAAGTTTTATTTGCTTTTCATCTATAGTAAATTTATTAATTTCATTTATAAGTCCTGAAGTTGAAATAGTGAAATTTCTTTTAGAAAAATCCTGTCCTTCTTTAGAATTCAGCATATTGATAGATTTTAATACCGCATCATAATTTAAAAAAGGTTCTCCCATACCCATAAAAACAACATTAGATATTTTATCATTCTTTTCTCTTAAGAATTTTTGTAAATAATAAAATTGCATAAGTATTTCTGAACATTTTAAATTTTTCTCAAATTTCATCATTCCTGTTGCACAGAAATCACATTTTAATGGACACCCTACTTGAGATGACACACATATACTATACCTATTTTTATATTTCAAAAGTACTGATTCTATTAATCTTTTACCTGGTAATGAAAAAAGAAATTTTACAGTTTGTTTATCTTTTGAAACTTGGTGTGTTATATATTTTAAAGTTCCTATTTCAAATTTTTCTTTTAATTTTTCTCTTACTTCTTTTGATATATTAGTAAATTCATCAAAATCAAAAACCAACTTTTGATGTAGCCACTGATATACTTGTTTTGCATTAAATTTTTTAAGACCCATATTTAAAAACTCTGTTTCGAGTTCTTCTAAATTCAGATCTAAAATATCTATTTTTAACATTTTGCACCTACTATTTATATATTATTTATCTTTACTTATTTTAACATATCACAACATATTTTTCAATTATATTTAATTAGGAAAATATTAGAAAAGCTACCATTAAGGTAGCTCTAATTTATAGCTTAAATAATATGTCAAAAGCATTCTTAGATATTTCTATAAAATCTAATAAATCTTGATGATTAAATGTCATCCCTTCACCAGTTCCTTGAATTTCTACAAATTCATTATTACTATTAACAACTATATTCATATCAACTTCTGCACATGAATCTTCACTGTATTCTAAATCTAATAAAATTTCTCCATCAACCTTACCAACACTAATTGCTGCAACTTTAGAAATTATAGGGTTTTCTACTAATATATTTTCTTCCATTAATTTATTAATAGCTATTTCTAAAGCTAGATATCCTCCTGTTATTGATGCTGTCCTTGTTCCACCATCAGCTTGTATCACATCACAATCTATCGTTATAGTTCTTTCACCTAGTTTTTTCAAATCAATAGCAGCTCTTAAAGCTCTTCCTATAAGTCTTTGGATTTCCATCGTTCTTCCAGTTAATTTACCATTATTTGATTCTCTTCTAGTTCTAGTATTAGTAGCACGTGGAAGCATAGAATATTCTGCTGTTATCCACCCTTGATTCATTCCCTTTAAAAATGGGGGTACTTTATCTTCTACAGTAGCATTACAAATTACTTTTGTATTACCAAATTCTATAAGTACAGATCCTTCTGGATATTCTATATATCCTTTGGTTACTTTAACCTCTCTCATTTCATCATTTCTTCTATTTTTTCTCATAACATTTCCTAACTTTTTTATTTTTATTATACCATATATTTAATTTTTTTTGAATTATTGCTCTAAAGGTAAAATTTCAGTATAAACTTCATAATCTTCAAGATATTCTAAAAGTATATTTTTATAGTTTTCAAGTTGTTCTTTATACTTAGGATTTTCTAAAACTTTTTCTCCTGTTTTAAAATCATAAATATATGCTTTTTTAGAACTATCATCTATTAATAATAAATCTATTTTATACATTTTATATTCATCAAACTTATCATATATTTTAAATTCAGAATATCTTTTCAATTTTTTCTCATACAAATATTTATACTTAAACAAATTATGTTCTATTAATTCTTCTACTCTTTTAAATGAATCAACACTCAATAAATTACCGTATTTCTTTTTAACTGTATCTTTTGCAGTTTTAGCATCCCCGTCATACACTTCAAAGAAATAGTGTATTGCACTTCCTTCTTTTTGTTTATTAACTCTGTTTAAACTAAATCTTTCATTATCTATTTCCCTATATTCTGTAGGTTTAAAATATTTTATATACTTAGTATAATCTTTAGTTTCTTCATAACTTTCTATACTTTCTTCTATATCAAGTTTTCCATAAATAGTCTTACCATAAAGTATATCTTCATCTTCAATGTGATAAATAAATAGATTTTCACGTGCTCTAGTATATGCAACATAATTTAAATTATAGTGTCCATCTTTTTCATTTTTAGTAAGATTATCATAAATTTCTTTAATACCTATTTCATCTAAATATTCAAGAATTTCATCTTTATAAAACACATTAGTACAATCTTCTAATATATTATATATCCTTTTAAAATATTTAAAATCTAGATAATAAAAATCTTCTATATTATATTCATCATCATATTTAACATATTTATTTTTACCTAATTTTGACTTGAAATCATTAATAGTATATACATTTTTAAATTCAAGCCCTTTAGAAGCATGTATAGTCATTAATTGAACAGAATTTTTTTCTATAACTGGTTTTCTATTAGATTTATTATTCTTTAGATGATTATAGAAATCTGTAAGATTTTCAAAAGTTTTCATTATACTAAAATATTCATTCAAATTAACTATATCAACTTTATTTGGATTTTTAGATCCGTAACCAAAATATTTTAAATACTGAGTTGAAAAGTCAAAAATATTAGAATTAATTGAATTAACTTTTTCATAATTATCCAAGAATTTTTTAAAATTACTAGGCAATTCTTTTTCTCCATTAAATATTTTTTGTATATCTCCTAAAGTATATGAAAATATTTTACTTCTTAAGAATTCATATTTTTTAACTTCATTTTTTGTAACTAAATACTCAACTAATCTATTTGCATCAGCTATTACAGGTAATGCTAAAAAATCAGCTCTCGATGATAAAGAATATGGTATATTTTCTTTTTCTAGTAAATCAGCTACCATTTCAAGTTCTTTATTACCTCTTAAAAGAACAGCACTATTTGCATAATCTCCATTTGCTTTAATATCCTTTACCATTTCTTTAAATTCTTTATTACTTAATTTTTCTTTTTCTTCATCAGGTAATGTTCTTGGTATTGATTCTTTCACAATTTTTTTTATTTCAACATAACCTCTATTTTTTTCTTTTTTGCTTGATTCTATATTTATATAGTTATACCCTTGTAAGTTAGTGAATTTTTCATTAACAAATTCTATAATTTTTTCTTCACTTCTATAACACATATCAAGATTTTTAACTATAGTATCTTGACCTAATTTAAATTCAAGTTCTTCAAATAATTGCTTATATCCTCCACGCCATTCATAAATACTTTGTTTTTCATCACCAACACAAGTTACATACTTAGCTTTATTTATTAATAATTTTAATAATTTAAACTGTATTATACTTGTATCTTGGAACTCATCTATCATTACTACATCAAACTTACCACCCATTAACTCTTCAAAAGATTCAGTTATTTTATCATCTTCTACTAATTTTAAATTTTCATCATATATATGAGATAAAGTATAATAAGTTATATCATTATAATCAAGAATTTTTTTTCTTTTTTTTAATTTAAATTCTTCTTCAAATAATATTGTAGCATTAGCTACTAAATCATTTGTTGCTTTTATCATATTATTCATAGATATTTTATATATTATATTTATAAGGTCAATAAATACCTCTTTATTTTCAGCTAATTTTGACATCTGTTTTCTTGATCTTCCGTCAAAAATAGCATTCAATTTTTTATTAGTAAACATTTCATCAAATATTTTAACTACTGAATCATAATCTAAATCATGTATTTTTTCAGATAATTTATTAACACCAGATGTTAATTTATACCCTTTTTCTGAAGAATATTTATCTAACAGTAGATATTTTAATTCTCTAATTATTTCTTCTTCACTAAAAGGTAGTTCTCTTATCTCTGTTTGTAATATTTCTGTTTTATTTTCAGTAAATTTTTTAATTTCTTTCTTTATATCTTCTATATTTTTATCTGAAAATTTATACTTGAAGTCTTTATTTTTTATAAGTTTCAGGACAAGTTCTTCATAAAAGGCTGTTTCTTGCTCACTATTTTCTTCAATCAAATCATATTCATAAATAGATAATATAGGTTCTGATATACATGATTTAAATATAGTTGTAACAAATCCATCTATAGTATGTATTCTTATGCTATCTTTATTTATTAGCATTTCTTTATATATCTTAGATAATATTTCTACATCAGTATCTTCAATCACATAACCAAAATTAAATTCTATATTTTCTTTTAAACTTTCAGCTTCACCTTTATTAGTTACTATTTGATTAATAAAATCAAAAATTCTTTCTTTTATTTCAAAAGTAGCCTTATTAGTAAATGTCATAACAAGTATAGTTCTAAAATCTATACCTTTTAAAAGATAGTATATATATTCCAATGATAATCTATATGTTTTACCAGTTCCAGCACTAGCTTTAATAACCGTTTTTATTTGCATATTATCACCTCTTTATAATCTGAATATCTATTAGGCTTACCTACTTCATAATTTTCTTTTTTACTAATCATATTAGATAAAACTTCTATTATATGCTCATTATTAATATTTGAACTTTCATAATCTATTTCTGTAAAATAGTTATCATTGTCTAAAATAAACGATAAAATTAATTTAATTTCTTTACAATTATCATCTTGAGACATAATAGAATAAAGTTTAACCTGATTACTATATTCTTTTTTTCTTTCTTTTTTAAATTTACCTGTTTTAAAATCAATTATATATGTAGATTTATCGGTAGTTATTATTAAATCAGCTATACCTTTTATTTTAATAACTCTATCTTCATCTAATTTAACTTTATAACTTAGTTCTTTTTCTATTTCTATTTTTTCAATATTTTCATGTAATAATTCTTTTTTTAATTTATATAAGAATCTAGATATTTTTTCATCTATATCACTTAAATATTTATACTCTACATATCTTAAATATTTTTCTAAAAATAGTCCTTTATATTCATTTAATACTTCATTAGAAAATTTATTTATTTTATCTTTTGAAATTTCTATTTTATTTTTATTTTCTTTTATATGCAGCATGACTTTTTCCATTAATTTATGTAACATAGTACCTATATGATTAACTCCTACACTATCATCATATATTTCATTTACATCTATTCTTTTTGATAAATAATAATCTGATTCTGAATGTAGTAATCTAAGGAAAGCACTTACGCTTATTTCTTTTATATCAAAATTTTCATCATATTTAAGCCTATCTTGATCACTTAGATATATTTCATTTTCATTATACTCTATATTATCTTTATCTAATATATTTTCTAACATACTAGCTCTTTCTGATACACTAATTTCAAATTTTTCTGGTTCTAAGCCATATGTATATATTAAATCTGTTATAAATGGTAACTCTTCTTTACTTTCTTCTTCATTTTTAATATATGATATGTATATTTTATTTGTGTTAAATATTAATTTATAGTAAATATGTAGTACTTCAAGCATCTTATTTTCTTTTATAGGTAATCCTATTTCTAATCTTTGTCTAATAGACAATATGTTAGATACTTTAATTTTAAAGCTATCTTGCATATTAATTAATGCTAATTTTTCTTTTTTTAAACTTGATAAATTATTTATACTTTTAACACATACATTAACATTATCTAATTTAATTTTTACTTTTTTAGCATCAAAATACTTAAGTAATAAAGTTAAATAATCCGTAGAAAAATTATCTAAAAAAGCAAATTCTAATGTATTTATTTCAGTTAATGCCTCATAAAATGAATATGTTAATTCAAAATTTCTATCTTTTTCAGAAACATAATTTAATATTTTTACAAGGTATTCTACTATATCTTCAAACTTAGTTGCATTACTAAATTTATCAAGAATTTCTAATTGTGGATAGTTTACACTATTTTTATATTTATTCCCTGATTTATGCTCTCTTTTTATGTCTAATATAACTTTTTTATCTATATCAAATATATTTAAAAAATCTTTTATGGAATAAAGAGTATATATATCAGAAATCTTATATCCTAATTCTGATTTATTTTTTATAACATTCAATATACTCTTAATTATTCTATAATTTATAGTATTTGACAAGTTAAAATTACTACAAGTTAATACTTCTTCCTGATTTAAAAATACATTTTCTTTTTTTAGTTTATTTTTTGTATTTTCATCTTTATCATAAAATATTTTAAAATCTTCACTATGATTAATAAGAGATATATTTTGTGAAAATTTATCATTACATTCAATTATTTTTATATTCTCTTTATTTAAAACATTTGGCAAACTTATTCCTCTTAATATATATTTATGCATATCATAATCATTTTCAGATACAGATAAAGATATAACTAAATTTGAAATTTTTTCTAAGACCTCTATTTCAAATTTTGTAAATGAAAATTTATCAACAAATATTATTTTTGAAAAATTTGAGATATATTTATCATTAGTATATGAAAATAAAGGAAGTAGATATCTAGGCATTCTCTTAGTTTTTTTTACCTCTTCTATCATTTGCTTATGTATATCAAACATATCTTTTATCTTTTCTTCTTGCCAAGAATATAGATTTAAATTTTCAATTTCTAATTTAAAATCTACGCATTCTTTCATAAAAGAATAATATCTATAAGCTATATCTATACAATCAAAATATTCATTTATTTGTAGTTTATTTTTTTGTTCATTAGTTAAAGAATTATAATAGAAAACTGTTTCTTTTTCTTCTTTTAATACTATATTATCACTTAACAAATATCTATCCCAAAATTCTGATTCTGTTATTAATTTGTATTTAACAAATGGATCCCTTATATTTTTTTCTAATTCGTTTTTATCATTTGAATTAGAAAATACATATAAGGTATTATCTTCTAAGTCATTAGCTATATCATAATTTAACCCTTTAAATTCAAATTTCATAAGTACCTTCTTTTTATATTAAATTCTTTTCTATATTATACCATTTTTATAATTTTTATACAAAAAACACTCCGTATATTTTTACAGAGTGGTTAATTATTTTCCTTTATAAAAACTATCATAATTTAAAATATATCTACGACTTCTATTTATTCCTTAAAATTTTAATATTTTTAATTCAACTAATTTATTAAAATATCTTCTTACTATTTCTGGAAACTTATTTGAAATTTTAGTGGCTTCATTATTTGTTATATATCCATTTATAAATATAAAGTAATGTATTAAATTTAAGAATTCTTTTTCTTTTTCAAATTTTTTATACCACAATTTATCCCACATTTCTTTATCATATCCATTAAAATTAATTTCATTATTATCTTTATTAATTAAACTAATCGTATCAAATATTATACTACTTTTTTAGACATTAATAAAAAAACACAATAAAAAAACAGCCTCATTTATAGGGACTGCTTTATTCTTTATTTAGTTTAAAATCTAGTATTTATAGTACTTTGTAACTATTCAACTATTTCTTCAACTGTTGATTTAAGTACTTTTCTTCCTCTATATTCACCTGTTTCAAGATTTAATCTGTGAGGTCTTCTTACACTACCATTTGACTCAACAACAAAGTGAGGTGCTGATATTGCATCATGCGCTCTTCTCATGTTTCTTTTAGCTTTTGAAGTTCTTTTCTTAGGTACTGCCATTTTGAGCTCCTTTCTACATAATTTTTAATTATGCCATTACATGTAATTTGTATTAATACTTATATATATTACCTAATTTTTAATGATTTGTCAAGTAAAAATTACTTACTTATTTATTAATTATACTTTTCTAACTCTTCATTACTTAGTTCTAAAACTTCTTCTACACTAAGACCTGAAACAACTGCTCTAATTTGATATCCTGTAACAGTTTCTTTTTCTTTTAATAAATCTGCTATATTTTGTAATTTTTCTTTATTATCTTTTAAAATTTGTAATGTTTCTTCATATTTAGATTTCAATAATTTTCTTACTTCAATATCTATTTCACGACTAGTTTGGTCACTGAATTCAGAAACAAATGATCCTTCATTACTATTTTCATAATTTATTGGTCCAAGTTCTGTATTCATCCCTACTCTAGTTATTAATAATCTTGCAAGATCTGTAGCTCTTTTAATATCAGAATATGCTCCAGTCGCTATATCATCCATCATTAATTCTTCAGCTGCACGTCCTGCAAATAAAACATTTATTTCTGCAAGTATCTGATTTCTTGTTCTACCTAAAGTTTCCTCCGGAAGCGGCATCATATATCCACCTGCATCTCCTCTAGGTATTATTGTAACTTTATGAACCTTATTTGCATCTTTAATCATACTTGCAACTAATGCGTGTCCACCTTCATGATAAGCTAACATATCTCTATCTCTTTGGCTTATTATTTTACTTTTTTGACCAAGTCCCATACCTATCTTATCTACAGCTTCATCTAGATCTTCCATAAGTATAGTATCAGAATTTCTTCTAGCTGCTAATATTGCTGCTTCATTAATTAAGTTTTCAAGATCTGCTCCAACAAATCCTGGTGTTATTTTAGCTATATCTTCTAGTTTAACATCATTATTAAGTTTTTTATTTCTTGTATGTACTTTAAGTATAGCTATTCTTCCTTCAACATCTGGTGCTGAAACTTCTATTCTTCTATCAAATCTTCCACCTCTTAAAAGAGCTGGATCTAATACATCTGCTCTATTTGTTGCTGCCATAACTATAATTCTTTGGTCAGTTTCAAATCCATCCATTTCAACTAAAAGTTGGTTTAAAGTTTGTTCTCTTTCTTCATTACCTCCACCAACTTTACCTTGATTTCTACGTCTTCCAACTGCATCAATTTCATCTATAAATATTATAGCTGGAGTTTCTTGTTTTGCTTCTTTAAATAATTCTCTTACTTTTAAGGCCCCTGCCCCTACATAAAGTTCAACAAATTCAGAACCTGACATACTAAAGAATGCTGCTCCTGTTTCACCTGCAACTGCTTTAGCAAGTAATGTTTTACCTGTTCCTGGTTCACCTAAAAGTAATATACCTTTAGGAACACGTGCCCCTGCTTTTTCAAATTTAGATGGATCTTTTAGAAATTCAACTATTTCTTTTAATTCTTCTTTTTCCTCTTTAAGTCCCGCTACATCTGAAAATTTAACATTAGGTTTTTCACTTATTTTACCATTACTCTTACCTATAGAAAATATACCTCCAGATCTTCCAGAAGCTGATCCTCCCATTATACTTCTATTCATATATACAAAGAATCCTATCATTAATATTAAAGGTACAAATCCTAAAATCCAACTAATTATAGCTGTTGCTACAGGTTTTTCATTAACATTAACGTCTACACCTTTTTCAGTTATAAGGGACATTAAATTAGTATCTTCTCCTAATCTTGAAGTTATTTTATTAGTAGTAAATACTTCTATTTTACCTTCACGTTTTTTAATTCCTTCAATATTATCTTGATTTTCTCTTACAGTTGTTATTTCACCAGTTCTTATTTTATTTGTAAACTGTGTATAAGTTATAGGTTGTCTTTCTTCAAAAAAGTTAGACTTAGTTCCAAACATTAAATATATAGTTAAGAATATTATAGTAATAGCCATAAAGAACATTCCTGGCTTAATTCTTATAACTTTTTTATTTTTATTTTTTTTAAGATTTTCTATTTTATTTATAAATTCTTGAAACTCTTCTTCTTCATTTCTTTTTTTAGATTTTTCTTTATCTTTTTCTTTTTTATTTTCTTCATTTTCTGTATTATTTGAAGGTTCATTTTGATCATTATTTTGATCTTCAGTTACTTCTTCATCTTGAAGTTCATTTTTATCTTTTTCTTCCATTTTCTCTCCTAATATATATACAAAATTGTCCAGAATTTTGATTTTTTTCTTTAAAATTAATTCCTACCATTATTATTTTATCTTCAACTAAAACTATCGGCATTCTATTTCTTTCTAATTTATCTATTTTATTATCAATAAATATTTTTTTTATTTTTTTATCACCTAATTTATCCCCATTTTTCCTATTTCTAACCTTAAAAATAGTATCTTTTTTTAAATATTCCGAACTATAGATATTATACTCATAATCAGATTTTTTTTCAAGTAGATTTAACTTAGTATATCCAATGTAATAATTTTCTATTTTTATCTCTTCGCCATATTTCAAAACATATTCATAATCTAAATTATTTATTTCATCTTTTTTTATTATACTAAATTTATCATAAGATTTATATGCTACATATTCATTTCCTAAATCTATGATTTTACTTTCATTACTAAAATATATTTTATAAATATCATCTATTTTTCTACTACTAATTTTTATATTATATTTTTTAAGTTTTTCTATTATCATATCCCTTATTTCATCATTTTCATTAATCCTAGATAATTTAACTATATTATCAATAAAAGATGTATTTATATCTTCAAATATAGGGAAAACTAAATTACGAATTTTATTTCTACTATAATCATTTTCAAGGTTTGTTTTATCAATTATATAATCATTACTTACTTGTTTAAGTACATCTTCTTTTTTTATGTATAGTATAGGTCTTATAATATTACCTCTTTTTACTTTTATACCATTTAGTCCTTCAAGATGTGTTCCTCTAATTATCCTAAAAATTATAGTTTCTGCATTATCTGTTTTATTATGTCCTGTTGCAATTTTATTAAATCCTATTCTTAGTCTTTCTTCTTCTAATACTTTATATCTTAAATCACGAGCAACACCCTCTGAAAATTTATCCATTTTAATATCCAATATTGAATAATTTGTATTATATTTATTTGCAATAAATTTAACAAATTCTATATCTTTATAAACATCATCACGAATATTATGATTAACATAAGCAAGATGTATTTCTAAATTATATTCATCTTTTATACTTAATAACTTTTCAAATAAGAATACTGAATCAGGTCCTCCTGAAAAAGCTATTAGTATTTTATCACCTTTATTAATCAAATCATTTTCTTTAATAAAACTTAAAAACATTCTAATCCCCTTTATTTACAACTTCTACTCCATTATAGAAAAACTTTATAATTTCTTCATAATTCATATTATAGTCTTGAGCCATAGATTTTGAACTCCATTGTGAAAAACCAACACCATGTCCATACCCTGAACCTATAACATTTATACCATTATCTAATATATCTAGTGTATATGATGTAGATTTTATATTAGTAGTAGAAAATTTTCTCCTAAATTCTAAACCTTTATATACTTTAGATAAACTCTTATCTTCATTATATAAAGTCAAGGTATCTACTCTTCCACTTTCTGTATATGTTGCATCAAAACTAGAAACTATAAACCCTACTTCTTTAACTATATCATTCATGGGTATTAGATATTTCCAATTTAATACACTATCAGGAACATATTTAGAATAATTATCTTCAACACCAATTAAATAATCAAAATGATTTCCATATACTTCCTTACTACTTGCTGTATGACCCCCACTATATGAATGAAATAATGCATCTATTAAAGTCCCCTTATATTTAATAACAAGTCCTTCTGTAGATTTTATGGCTTTTTCTATATTTTTCACATCTTTTTGAGGTATACCTTGATACATCTGAGATCTCGTGTCATCATATAAGTCAAAATCTTTTTTAAATCTAGATATATTTTTATATGCATAAGTTCTTGAAATTATAGCTTGTGCTTTTAAAGATTCTAATGGAAAAGAACTAGGTATTTCATAAGGAAGAACTCCTAATAAATATTTCTCCATATCTAAAGTATTTACTATTTCCAATTTAGAATTATTCGCTTTTATATAGAAGTTTCCATAATATTTAAGTTTGCCAACTTGAATAGTATCACTAGGATTTAATATTTCTATATTATCATAGTAATTTCCATCAAACATAATTTTATTATCCACAGCCTTTAATTCAATATTATATAAAGAAACTTTTTGTCCATTTATTTTCATATTACTTGTTAATATTAAATTAAGTTTTTCTTTATCAAGACTTGCAAGTCTTACTCTTATATCATTTATATTCTTTATACTTTTCTGCTCTGTTTTTTCATTTTTAGCTGTATTACTAATATTTTTAATTTCATTTGTTTTATCGGAAATATTCTTATATTTCTCATTCATACTTACTGTACTACAAGAATAAAAGAATATTAATGACATTAAAATTAATTTCTTTCTCATTTAACTTCATTTCTCTTTCTTAAATGTTCTTCATGTGTTTTTGAATAATATGTTTTACCTCCACTCATAAAGAAAAATAAATACTCACTTTCAGGCGCATTTATTGTAATTTCTATAGTATCCTTATCAGGATTACATATAGGTGTTGGTGGTAATCCTTTATGCTTATAGGTATTGTATAAAGACTCATTATTTTGTAACTCTTTCTTATATGCCATTCTTCCTAAATCATATTTTAAAGTGGCATCTGACTGTAATAACATATTTATTCTTAATCTATGTTTGAATACTCCAGCAACTTTTTCTCTATCATTCCCTCCTGTTTCAAACATTACTACTGATGCTAATTTTAAATCTTCATAAAACTTTTTCTTATCAGGATATTTTTCTGAAGGGAATTTCTTCAAAAATTCTCCAAGTATAGTTTTTGCAATAAAATCTGGACCTGCATTTTTAGGAATAAAATATGTTTCTGGATATAGATACCCATCAAAATTATCTTTTTCATGATAATATGGAAAATCTACTTTATTTAAAGCTCTTAACATATCTTCTTTATTAGCCAGACCTAAAGATTCTATTCTTTCAAAAATTTGATTTTGAGTAAATCCTTCCGGTATTGTTAATACTATATTTTGAGTATCTGTACTCTTTAAAAGTTCAAAAAGCTCTTTCTTAGTTATATTATTCTTAATTTCATAATTTCCTGTAACTAAATTTTGATTATTCAACTTAAAATATATTTTATCTAAAAGAGTATAACTTAAGCCTAGTTTTTTATATACATTTAAAAATCCATCGCCTTTTTCAACTGTTATACTATTTATATCAAAATTTCTTTTAACTACAAATATATCTGCATAGAATAAACCAAAAGAAATTAATATTATAGAAAAAATTGTTATGTATATTTTTTTATATCCTTTTTTATTTTTTTTCTTCATTTATTTTTTCTCCTGCTAATACTTTAAAAAATCCTAATTTTATTTCATCTTCAAACACTATATTAATTACCGTAAATAATATAGGTCCTAGAAGAAATCCTATTATACCAAATAATAAGAATCCAACAAACATAGATAAAAGCGATATAATAGGGTGTAAATCAAAACTTCCTGTTAATATATATGGTTCAATAGACATTCTAAATATTGAAACAGCTATATATATTAATAAGATCGATATAGCCCCTTTATAGTTACCTTGTATAAATAAATAAAGTGCCCAAGGTTGAAGTAAGGGACCTGTACCTATTAAAGGTAGGGCATCTAATAATGCACTTATTATAGATAAAATTAGCACATACTTTATATTAAGTGATATATGATTAATAATTGTATAGCCTACAAACATAAACACAAACACTAAAGATACTATTATTGCTTGTGATCTAATATATGTAAAAAGAGTGTCTATACTATTTGTTTTAACTATTTGCATTTTTTTTAGCCAACTTTTTGGAAATTGATTCTTAAAAAAAACTTTAATTTCTTCCATATTATTTGAGATAATATACGTTGAAATTATAGTAATCACAAAACTTACAATTAATTCTGGTAAATATTTAATATACACAAACATATTATTTATAATCTGATAAATATAATCTGAAAATTTACCTATAAAAGAATTAAGTCCTTCTTTTATATATTCTTGTAAATAATCTGGTAATTTAGGTAAATAACTGTTGTATCTTTCTATAGCTAAATTACCATAACGATGTAGTACTGTGTAATTAATTTTTATCCACTCTGATAATTTTAGTAATTCCATAAGTATTAAAAATACTAAATATGAAATTAATGAAGCTATTATACAAAA
Source organism: Pseudostreptobacillus hongkongensis (assembly GCF_001559795.1). Classification (NCBI taxonomy): domain Bacteria; kingdom Fusobacteriati; phylum Fusobacteriota; class Fusobacteriia; order Fusobacteriales; family Leptotrichiaceae; genus Pseudostreptobacillus; species Pseudostreptobacillus hongkongensis. Next base: position 23,746 of record NZ_LOHY01000082.1, read on the forward strand.
TATCAAAGTTATTACTAAAAAATTTATTTTCTTATTATCTATTTTCAGAAATTTAGAAAATTTATTTGTAATTTTTTTTGAAAACAGTGCTATTATAATTCCTATAGTAAAAGGATATAGAAAAAGTGATACTTTTACCATTAAAATCATAACTATAATAATAGTTAATATTCTCAATGTTGGCATATAATTTTTTATATTATACTTCATTTTAATTTACTTCTCCTGATAGAATTTTAAAGAATCCATTTTTTATTTCATCTTCAAATACTATAGTCATTACAGTAAATATTATTGGTCCATAAAGGAATCCTAAAACTCCAAATAATTTAAATCCTACAAATAATGATATAAGTGATATTAATGGATTTATGCTTAAATTAGCACTTAATACTTTTGGTTCCATTATTGCTCTTAAAACCCATACTATTAGATAAAGTATTATTATTGCCATACCCATACCTATTTGAGACGTTGCAATCAAGTATATAGACCAAGGTATTAAAACTGATCCTGTTCCTAATATAGGCAATGCATCTACTAAAGCTATCAATATAGCTAACATTAATACATAATTTATTTTACCAAAAATTAAACTTATAACACTAAACCCTATAAATAATTCAACAAAACACAATAATACTAGTATTAATTGTGATTTAAAATACTTATATGCTACTGAAAAAACGTCTATTCTAATTAAATCAAATTTATTAATCCAAGACTTTGGAAATTGTTTATCAAAAAAATCATAAACTGCTTCTGTATCATTTGCCATTAAATATGTAGCAGTTATAGTTATTATTAAATATACTAATAATATTGGTAAATTAAGTGTTAATGATAATAAGTAATTTAAAAAACTTATACTGAAGCCTGTCATTTTAGTTACTAAATAATTTAAACCATTTTTTAAACTAAGTTGAACAAATTCAGGAAGTATAATTTTAAAACCATCAAATTGATTTAAAATATCAGTAATATAGTCTTTAGAATTCCCTATATTTGATATAAGCCAGTTAATAAATGAATATAGCTCTGAAAAAGATACTATCAACAATACTAATATTAGTGCTGATATTATCAAATAAAACGATGTAATTACTATACCATTTGAAAGTTTCTTACTCCACTTAAGTTTGTGTTGTAAATAATTTGAAACAGGTCTTGTTAATGTTACAACACCTAAAGCTAATACAAAAGGTAGAAAAAATACTCCTATTTTAAAAGCAAGTAAAACTGTAATAAATACAGTAAATATATGTATTAAAGGTAAAAATCTATTTAATGTAAATTCTTTTTTAGCCAAGTTAAACCTCCTATTTTAATATTTATAATTATAGCATAATTATCATTTTAACTCTACTAAATTTATCTTAGAAAAAAAGTAGAAATTAAATCTCTACTTTTAATAAATTAATAATTTTTTTGTTATTTTAAAAGAAAAACTAGATTACCTGAACTGCACCCATAATCTTGGACACAAGATTGGATGTGCAGTTTTTTTATGAGTAAATTAACAAGAAAAGATAAAATTGAAATATATGAAAGAAGGAAAAAAGGAGAAACAATTTCTTCTTTAACTAAAGCTTTTGATGTTCATGAATCTAATATTAGATATTTAATTACTTTAATTAAAAAACATGGATATGATATTTTAAGAAAAGATAAAAATAGAACTTATTCTAAAGATTTTAAACTACAAATAATTAATAGAATTTTAATTAGTCATGAGTCTATTAATTATGTTGCTCTTGATATTGGTTTAGTATCTTCTGGTATTTTACATAATTGGCTTTCAAAATTTAAAGAAAATGGGTATAATGTTATAGAAAAGAAAAAAGGAAGGAAACCTAAATCTATGACTAAACCTAAGAAAAATAATAAAACATTATCTGAAAAAGAAAAAATTAAACAATTGGAAGATGAAATACTTTATCTAAAAGCTGAAAATGAATACTTAAAAAAATTGAGAGCTCTAGTTCAAGAAAGGGAGCTAAAAGAGAAGAAAAAGTAAGAGTAATAGCCGAACTTAGAGCTAAATATCCTTTCAGAATGTTATTAAAGATTGCTGGAATATCAAGATCAGTATATTATTACTATATTAATAAAAAAGATATTGATGAGAAGAATAAAGATATCATTGAAAAACTTAAAGAAATTTACTATGTAAATAAAGGAAGATACGGTTATCGCAGAGTAACATTGGAATTAAAAAATCAAGGTTTAAATATTAATCATAAAAAAGTACAAAGACTTATGAAGAAACTTAATTTACAAAGTATTATCCGTAAAAAAAGAAAATATTCTTCATACAAAGGTCTTATAGGAAAGATAGCTGATAACCATATTAAAAGAAATTTTGAAGCAACAGCTCCAAATCAAAAATGGTTTACAGATGTGACAGAATTTAATTTAAGAGGAGAAAAGTTATACTTATCACCAATATTAGATGCTTATGGAAGATATATAGTTTCATATGATATTTCACGTAGTCCTAACTTAGAGCAGATAAATCATATGTTAAATTTAGCATTTAAAGAAAATGAAAATTATGAGAATTTGATATTTCATAGTGATCAAGGATGGCAATATCAGCATTATTCATATCAAGAAAAATTGAAAGAGAAGAAGATAATTCAAAGTATGTCAAGAAAAGGAAATAGTTTAGATAATGGATTAATGGAATGTTTCTTTGGGTTGTTAAAATCAGAAATGTTTTATGAACAAGAAGAAAAATACAAGACATTAGAAGAATTGAAGGAAGCAATAGAAGATTATATATATTATTACAATAACAAAAGAATAAAGGAAAAATTAAAAGGATTAACTCCTGCTTCTTACAGAAATCAATCCTTATTAGTTAGTTAAATTAATTTGTCCAACTTTTTGGGGTCAGTACAATTCTGCTTCTTTTTTTAATTTTTTCCCTACTTTAACTTTTATGAACTTATTATTTTTAAAAGTTTTCTCTAAATTCTTTGAAAACCCATTCAATAGATCCTTAACTGAATTTTCTATAATCCTGTTTGCTAATTCTTCTATATCATCATCAATATAACTTTTATGAATCAAGCCACACTGAGGACACCATAATTCAATTAAATCTTCATTTTCATAATCATCAATAGAAATCATAAACTTTTCACCATATGATGGGCATTTCATTTGAATGAATCCATCCTTATCTCCATGTATTGTAATTTCATATTTCATTTCCGACATAAAACTCCTCCCTAATCTATACATTCCATAATTTCAGATATATCACAATTAAGCTCCTCGCATATTTTTAATATCACATCTGTAGTTACATTTTCATCTTTCTTTAATTTATAAAATGTACTTCTACTAATCCCCGTTTTATCGATAAAATCTTTATGCTTTATATCTCTATCAATCAATAGTTTACACAGTTTCTTATAGCTCAATTTCATTACAAATCGCCTTTTCTTTCATACTTTTTTATTATTATATCATATAAAAGTTTAATTTTTCAAACTAAATGATATAAATAAACCTTGCTATTATTCTGAAAAAAGAATATAATAAAGTTGGAGGTGAAAATATGTCGTACATAACCATAAAAGAAGCGTCATGCTTGTGGGGAATAAGTGAAAGAAGAATCACTAAATTATGCAATGAAAATAGAATAGATGGTGCAATCAAATTCGGATGGAGTTGGGCTATTCCAACAGATGCAAAAAAACCAGATGACGCAAGAGTTAAAAGCGATAAAGAAAAAGTTAACCATATTCATTTTCCAGAAGAACCAGTTTTAATACGCAAATGGGCAATGCCAAACAAAAACACATTTAGCATTAAACCAATAAAAGAACTTATATCTGAAGAACTAACTGATGGTTTGTGGATAGATCCTTTTGCGAATAATAATAAATTTGCGACAATCACAAATGACCTAAATCAAGAGTTTGATACAGATTACCATCTTGACGCACTAGATTTTTTTAAATTATTTAATGATAATTCTATTGATGGAATACTGTACGACCCACCCTATTCACCTAGGCAAGTTAGTGAATGCTATAACGATGTAGGTTATAACGTTACTTGGGACACAACAAAAGCCTCCTTTTGGTCTAATCACAAAAAGGAAATATCCCGTATATTAAAGATTGGCGGAAAAATTATAACTTTTGGATGGAATAGTGGCGGTATAGGAATGGCGTACGGTTTTAAAAAAACAAAAATCCTTCTTGTTCCTCATGGAGGATGGCACAACGATACTATTTGTACAGTCGAGTTAAAAATCAAAAATAAATCAAATAATAAGTATAATACTGGAGAAAAAGTTCAAATGAAAAAAAAAGAAACTGATAATGATAAAAAGATAATAAATTGGATTGAAAATTTACCTGCTGATTTTTGGGATTTCAAATCAGAAGATACACGTGAATTAACTCATGGTTTTCATTCCTATCCAGCAACAATGATCTATCCTATAAGTAGAAATATAATAAAAAAGATGAAAGATATTTATACAATAAATTCTCTTTTTGATCCATTTTCTGGATCAGGAACAGTTCCCGTAGAAGGTATGATTGCCAATATACCAACTGTATATGCAACTGACTTAAATCCACTTTCTATAATTCTCACAAAAGTAAAAACTAAAGTTTTAGATAAATCTGAGCTTTTAAAATGGCATAATTTAATGAAAGAAAGGATTGAAGAATTAATTAGCGAGAATTCTAATATTATCTCTTCATTAGAAAATTATATAATCGAAAATAATATTAATATATACGATAAACATGGTTGGGGAGACAACGCAAAAGAATTTTTAAAGGATTTTATGATTCAACACGGATTTTCTACAGAAATTGTAACAACACTTCCTGATTTCAAAAACTTAGGGTATTGGTTTAAGCCTAATGTAGTTTTACATATCCAAATTATAAAAAACGTGTTGGAAACAATGCCTGATTTAAAAATAAAAAATTTTTTTATGATTTCTTTAAGTGAAACCATACGATTAGCATCTAATAAAAGAAATGGTGAATTTAAAATGTATAGAATCGATAAGAAGAAATTACCTTCTTTTAATCCAAATGTTTTGAATGTATTCTTTGAAATAGTCGATAAAAATATATCTAGAATGGATGAATTTTATAAAATAGTAAATAATAATAATTCTATTGTTAAAACAACTCTTGATGATACTAGATTTCTCACAACCATACCAAATAATTCAATAGACTTAATCATAACATCACCTCCATATGGCGATAGTAGAACAACTGTTGCCTATGGGGAATTTAGCAAACTATCATTGCAATGGGTTGGGCTAGATGAAAATTCCTTAGATATTGACATTAATAAGATTGATAAAGAATTATTAGGTGGTAAGAATTTTAATAATGGATTTGAATTCGATTTATGTAGTCCAACCTTAGGAGACGCACTACAGAAAATATCAGCACTCGATATAAAAAGAAGCGGTGATGTATATAGCTTTTATAACGACCTAAATTCTTGTCTAAGTAAATGCTCACAAAAATCCAAAATAAATACCTATCAATTTTGGGTAGTTGGAAATAGGACTGTCAAAGGTGTATATTTGAAAACTGATGAAATATTAGTTGAGCTTGCAAAAGAACACAATTTACACCATGTAACAACATTTACAAGGAATATCCATAATAAGGTTATGCCATCACTTAATTCACCAACTAACGAAAAAGGAAAAACTGTCACTACAATGACAAATGAATTCATCGTAGTTCTACGAAAAGTGTAGATTATACTCTCTCTAAAAAAATAATTGGTAAGCATCTTTAATCTGGTTAAATAACCAATCGTGATGCTTACCTTTTTAGTTTTATCTAGACCAAATTTTTACTTTTTTCATAAATAATTCATCAAAATATTGAGGATGTATCCTAAAACCTGTACCATGATCATGAGCCCTACCATCTGGGTACTGCCCTATACGAATATCTATTTTTACTACTCCTTTTTCTAATAAGTCCATAAGTCCTTCATAGTCAAAATCAGATAGTTCATACGCTTCATAAAAAAGGAATTCTTCATTTTTCCCTATATTTCTTGATTTTGCCTTTACATATACCAATGTATGCTTATATTTTTTATAAAACGCCTTCCTTAATTGCTCTCTTTCCCAATAAGCCTCCTCAATTGTACTATTTCCAATTAGGCTAATCTTTTCATCTAAACACTTAATGCCTAAAGTTTGACCCGTATCAGCTATTCTTGATTGTATATTTGCTGACAAAGTAGTATGTAAAACCTTTTTTTCATTATCATAATTATCACTTGTATAACCATATGTATTTAACAAATAATTATTGATTCTTGGTGGCTTTGGAGTTTTGGTAAAAAGTGTTAACATACTCGAATCTGTATCTCTAGCTGCTTTTAATTCGTATACCCCGAAATCAGGTTCTGCTGCATTGTTTTCGTTGATACCTAATAAATCTTCCAATGTCTTACCTATTCCTGTAGGACCACTTCTATGTGTCTTAATCCATCCATCGATGCTTATTTCATCCATTTTTCTTTTAAAATCTTCTAAAGTGCTAATCATTCTCAGCATCCTCCTTTAAAAATAATTCATATGGTTCAATTTTAAGGGCTATAGAAATTTTCTGAATATTGCCTAGAGATATACTTCGTTTTTCTCGCTCTATATCACTAATATAAGTACGATGCAAACCAGCTTTAAATGCTAGTTCTTCTTGTGACAATGATTGTTTCAATCGATTTTTCTTTACATTATTTGCAAATATTTTATATATATCCATAGCTATCCTCCTTTTTGTCAGCATACCACTTTTTCATACAATATGTCTACATACAATAAGTTACACAAATACTTATCTCTCAGTTTCCTTTGAAGCTTCTTTCTTCTCAATAGGTTTTGCTTTTTCTTCAGCATTATATTTTTTTATTGTCCAAAGTACAGATTCTTTCTTTTCTTCTTGGTTTTTCATCTATTCCTTTGCTTTTAAAAGCTTAGACGATATGATTCTAAAATTAGTATGCTCTTTTCCATTATCATCAATGGATGTTCTTACCTGACCAAAAAGCTTTACCAAGTCTCCTTGCTTAAAATCCTTTGAAATATCTCCCTTATCTCCATAAGCCGAACAATTTGTATAAGTCTTATTTCCCTCATCGTCTTTTGACACAACTGAGAAATTAACCACTTTAAAGGCTTCTCCATTCTTATTTTCTCTTTCAATTGCTTCAACCTCACCTACTATATTTCCAACAATATTCACCAAATCATTATCTTCTTTTTCAATTGCTACACTTTCTTTAATCTGTCCATTTTCTCTGAGTTCGTCAATCAAGTAATCAAATTCATCATTAAGTAAGCTCATACTGTCATTATCCATATACTCCTGGTACAACCTATCCAAGGTATCTTTATCATTGATACCTTTTTCAAAACTAATTAGTGCCTTTGCAAAATCTTCGTGATTTTCGTTTACCATTTGTTCTAGTGTATTTCTCATTTCTTTGTAGTTCATAATATAACTCTATTTTTCTACTAAAAATAAAGGAGCTGTCCACAAATAGAATAATGAACTGCACCCATAATCTTGGACACAAGATTGGAGGTGCAGTTTTTTTTATGAGTAAATTAACAATAAAAGATAAAATTGAAATATATGAAAGAAGGAAAAAAGGAGAAACAATTTCTTCTTTAACTAAAGCTTTTGATGTTCATGAATCTAATATTAGATATTTAATTACTTTAATTAAAAAACATGGATATGATATTTTAAGAAAAGATAAAAATAGAACATATTCTAAAGATTTTAAACTACAAATAATTAATAGAATTTTAATTAGTCATGAGTCTATTAATTATGTTGCTCTTGATATTGGTTTAGTATCTTCTGGTATTTTACATAATTGGCTTTCAAAATTTAAAGAAAATGGGTATAATGTTATAGAAAAGAAAAAAGGAAGGAAACCTAAATCTATGACTAAACCTAAGAAAAATAATAAAACATTATCTGAAAAAGAAAAAATTAAACAATTGGAAGATGAACTACTTTATCTAAAAGCTGAAAATGAATACTTAAAAAAATTGAGAGCTCTAGTTCAAGAAAGGGAGCTAAAAGAGAAGAAAAAGTAAGAGTAATAGCCGAACTTAGAGCTAAATATCCTTTCAAAATGTTATTAAAGATTGCTGGAATATCAAGATCAGTATATTATTACTATATTAATAAAAAAGATATTGATGAGAAGAATAAAGATATTATTGAAAAACTTAAAGAAATTTACTATGTAAATAAAGGAAGATACGGTTATCGTAGAGTAACATTGGAATTAAAAAATCAAGGTTTAAATATTAATCATAAAAAAGTACAAAGACTTATGAAGAAACTTAATTTACAAAGTATTATCCGTAAAAAAAGAAAATATTCTTCATACAAAGGTCTTATAGGAAAGATAGCTAATAACCATATTAAAAGAAATTTTGAAGCAACAGCTCCAAATCAAAAATGGTTTACAGATGTGACAGAATTTAATTTAAGAGGAGAAAAGTTATACTTATCACCAATATTAGATGCTTATGGAAGATATATAGTTTCATATGATATTTCACGCAGTCCTAACTTAGAGCAGATAAATCATATGTTAAATTTGGCATTTAAAGAAAATGAAAATTATGAAAATTTGATATTTCATAGTGATCAAGGATGGCAATATCAGCATTATTCATATCAAGAAAAATTGAAAGAGAAGAAGATAACTCAAAGTATGTCAAGAAAAGGAAATAGTTTAGATAATGGATTAATGGAATGTTTCTTTGGGTTGTTAAAATCAGAAATGTTTTATGAACAAGAATAAAAATACAAGACATTAGAAGAATTGAAGGAAGCAATAGAAGATTATATATATTATTACAATAATAAAAGAATAAAGGAAAAATTAAAAGGATTAACTCCTGCTTCTTACAGAAATCAATTCTTATTAGTTAGTTAAATTAATTTGTCCAACTTTTTGGAGTCAGTACTAAAAATTTATATTTTTTATTTTTTTTTATCATTATTTTTATTTTCTAAATTTTCTTTAATGTTTTTATTAATCTCTTTTTCATTTAAAGGTAAAAATTTATCTTTATTACTAAATTTTTCACCTTTCAATGCTTTATCTGTTATTTTAACTTCATTACCTAGAGCTTTATCAAGTTCTCTTTTCCATTCTGGCATTGCCATAGTATACTGCGGTATATATCTGTTAGCTGCTTCCCTTTCTTTTTTTCTTGTTCTTGTCTTTCTTTTTCTTCTTTTTCAGCCTTAGATTCTTCTATTTTCTTTTTTACCGCTTTATATCCATCCTCTATTAAACTTCCAACTTCTCCAGTAATATAAGGAGTAGCAACTCCTACTGTTCCTGCTATAAATTCTCCAACTTTACGTCCATTTTCTCTCCCTTTTTCACCTAAAAACTCATCTTTAGGTATTTCAAATTCAGGTTTTAATGGTTTTTCTTCTGGTAATTTAGGTTCATTTAAATTAACCGGTTTTATCTCTTGCTGATTATTTTCTACATTAGATAAACTAATAAATGGAACACAAAATATTAACGCAATTATAATTGATTTTTTCATTTTTCCCTCCTAAAACATATATTTAAATATCAATATTATCCAAAATATAACAGGTTTTATAACTAAAATCGAATTAATTTTGTTTATTATATTTTTATTTTGTTTATACTTAAATAAGCAAATCATTAAATCAAAGATACATAAAATAACTATCGTATGATAAAGATAGTCATTATTAAATAAAAATCCATAACACATAGTAAAAATAAAAAATAAAATTTTCAATATATACTTTATTTTACTACTCATTTATACCTCCTTATTTCTATTGTTCCAGAACTTATTGTACTTAGTATACACTTAGAAAAAACATAAGTCAAATATATATTTTTTATATAAACCATAAATTTTATATATTTTTAAAAGTTTAAAATTAATAATTTAAGACATAAATAATTAAAATTTAATATTATCTAATATATTATTTTTTGTATAGTTAATAACAATAAAAAATTATTGAAGCATAATATTTTACAATTTCAATTTTTTTAATCCCTATTTTTATTATCTTATCTATAAAAACAAAAAGAGCAAAATAAATTTCTGATATATTAAATAGAAAATCTATACTTAATTTCCAAGACATCAATAATAATATTATCAATATTATATTATCCATTATTATTTTATATATCTCCTTTTTATATTTCACTACTTCATTTTTATCATCTACTTTTAATTTTTCTTTATCTATCAAAATTATATTCATAATATTATTTAATATTATAACTAAAATTACAATCAAAATTTTCATTTTATCCTCTTTTCTATTTTTCAAATTGTCCAATTTCATATTCATCATCCCAGTTTAAATGTTTAAATTCATCTAAAACAAATTCACCATATTTAAAAACTTGTTGCTATGCTCTAATACTTTTATCATAACTTTTTCTTGCTTTTTTTATGCTCGATATATTTTTTCTGATGGTACTATTAGTATTTTTGATACTTTGAACTTTATATCTATTGAATATTTACCTTTCAAATCACAATGAGGTAATAATTTTTCTATTTCCTATAAAACTTTACCCTTATTTTTATAGTATATTTTATACAATATTTCTTCATGAACTTTATAAATAACATAATCGTGTTGATTATATACACTATCACTATCAGAATAGTTAGAAAATCTATTTATCATTACATCACTTCTCAAATATGGAGATATTCCTAAAATTTTATTAGTATCAAAATCAACAAATATTCTATTTTAATATTTATAATCATAGCATCATTATCATTTTAACTCTACTAAATTTATCTTAGAAAAAAAGTAGAAATTAAATCTCTACTTTTAATAAATTAATAATTTTTTTGTTATTTTAAAAGAAAAACTAGGTTACCCTAGTTTTTTTAAAATGCTGCTGTTACTTCACCATTATATTTTTCTTCTATAAATTTCTTAACTTTTTCACTTCTTAATGCTTTAACAAGTTTTGCAACTCTTTCATCATTTTCATTTTCTTTTAATACTGTAATTATATTAACATAAGGTGAATCTTTTCCTTCTACAAGTATAGCTTTATCTTTATTAATTCCTGCAGCTAATGCATTATTAGTATTAATTAAAGCTAATGCTACTTCTGATAATCTTGGAGCTATTTGTTCTGAATTTAATTCAGTAAATTTAAGATTTTTAGGATTTTCTGCTATATCATTAACTGAAGCATCAAGTTTTGTTTTATCTTTTAATTTAATAACACCAAATGAATCAAGTAATATTAAAGATCTTCCACGGTTAGATGGATCATTAGGTATTAAAACTTCATCTCCATCTTTTAATTCTTCTATAGATTTAATTTTATCTGAATAAGCTTTTAAAGGTTCTAAATGAATTCCACCAACACTAACCATATCTATATTATTTGCTTTTCCAAATTCTTCCATGTAAGGTACATGTTGGAAGAAGTTAGCATCTATACTTTTATCTTTTAACTGTAAATTAGGTTGAACATAATCATTAAATACTACTATTTCTAAATCAATACCTTCTGCTTTTAAATCATCTTTAACAAGTTCTGCTAATTCTTGATGTGGAACTGGAGAAACTCCTAAAACTAATTTTTGTAATTCACCTGTAGCCTCTTTTTTTTCACTTCCATTACCTCCACACGATAATAAAAGTACCCCTGCTGCTAATACTGCAATAAATTTTTTGAACATAATCATCTTCCTCTCTTTTCTTCTATTTTTTTTACTACATTAGTCCCTATAAATTGTATTATTTGAACTAATATTATCAATAACAATGTTGATAAATACATTAATTTATAATTACCTCTTTGGAATCCTTGAACAACTGCTAAATCTCCAAGTCCTCCACCTCCAATAATACCTGCAATAGCTGAATATCCAACTAGTGATATTAAAGTTAAAGTAATTCCATTTATAATACTTGGAGTAGCTTCTGGAATTAATATTTTAAATATTATATCCTTAGTACTTGCTCCCATAGAAATTCCTGCTTCTATTAATCCATAACTTACTTCATTTAATGAATTTTCTAATATTCTTGCAACAAATGGTGCAGTACCTATAGAAAGAGGGATTATAAAAGCGGTTGTTCCATAAGACTTACCTACAAAAAATCTTGAAAGCGGTATTAATAACACTATCAATACAACAAATGGTATAGACCTTGTTATATTTACTATTAGTAAGTCAAGTATTCTATTTACTATTGAATTTTCCTTTATTCCACCTTTTTTACTTATTGATAAATAAATTCCAATAGGCATACCTATTATACTTGCTATAAACATTGAAGCAAATATCATATATATAGTTTCTAGTATTGCTTTTAATATCATTTATATCACCTCAACCTTTATTTTATGCTTGCTTAACCAATTAATAGGTTCTTCTAAACTATCAGCTTCAATTTCTAATATTAGATGACCAACCTTTATACCATGCGATAAAGTATCTATAGATCCTCCTAATATATTTACATCTACATTAAACTTTCTTGTAAGTATAGATACATAAGGCATATCCGATTGTTCTCCATCAAATATTAATTTAAGAGTATTTTTCTTTCCTTTTTGAACCTCTAATTTTAAATCACTTATTAAATTTCTTGCAAGTTCTGTTTTAGGACTTACAAATAATTCCTTTACAGTTGAAAGTTCTATTATACTTCCAGATTTCATAACAGCAACTCTATCACATACTTTTTTAATAACTTCCATTTGATGTGTTATTAATATTATCGTTATTCCAAGTTTAACATTAATATCTTTTAATAATTCAAGTATAGAATTGGAAGTTATAGGGTCTAAACTTGAAGTCGACTCATCAGATAATAATATATCTGGTTTTGTAGCTAATGCACGAGCTATAGCAACTCTTTGTTTTTGTCCTCCACTTAGATTATTTACGTATTTATCAGAAAATTCTTCAAGTCCTACTAATTTAAGCAAATCTTTTACTTCTTCCTTGATATATTTAGTAGGTGTTTTAGAAATTTCCAAAGGTAGTGCTATATTTTCAAAAACAGTTCTTGATGATAAAAGATTAAAACTTTGAAATATCATCGCAGTTTTCTTTCTATAATCACGTGTTTCATATTTACCAAACTCAAATATATTTTTACCTTCTAAATATATGCTCCCCTTTGTAGGTGTCTCTAATTTATTAATCATACGTATTAGAGTAGATTTACCTGCTCCTGATAAACCTATTATTCCAAACACCTCTCCTTTTTCTATATCAAAATTAACATTATTTACTGCCAATTTACCTGAAAATTCTTTAGTTATATTATCAAATTTCAAATATGACATATATTCCCTCCTTAAAATAAAAACGGGCTGTGTGCCCGTTTATTTGTAGTTGTTGGCACATGCAAACTAGCCTGTACCTAAATTTAGATACAAGCTCATTTACATGTCCATCATAAATCCTTTAACAACTACATTTCTATTCATATTTATTTCCTCCAAAATTCCTAGTATAACTAATAATAACATAAATTATTCATTATGTAAAATATATATTTTTAATAGTATACATTAATTATTTTAATCTTTGCCTTTTATAACTTTATATTATTTTCTTCTTCTTCTATTTCTTTTAAAGTTTTTCCTGTTATATCTTTCCAATAAGTTCTTCCATTAGTTGAATATCCTATTGCAAATCCAGAAGCATAAGAAGCACTATTAAACAATATATTCTTTTTAAGAACACCATCAACAATTTCTTCTTTTTCAATTAATTCTTTTCTTATTTTTTTAATACTTTCATTATTATAATCAACATCTTCCATAGCTATCATACTGTCTTTCAAAACCACAAAACCTTCATTAGTTCTAATACACTTTGCATTTATTGTCTTTTCTTTATTAGTTAAAAATAATTCTAATTCTTTATTGATTTCTTCATTAGCTTTATCATTTAGTTTTTCTGGAGCAAGAGATACAAATATCTTATGCCCCAAAGTACCTATTACTAATTTAGTATTTTCTATTACTTCATCAAGTTCACTTTCTTTTTCTTCTGTTACATTTCCTATATTAGGTTCATTCCCATTTATAACAATATATCTTCCTGATTCTTTTGCAAGATTTGTAAACTTATTTTCAAGATAACTTATTTCTGTAGGACCAAAAGAATTATTTTGAGTAGTTAATATTATTACTTCATTAAAATACTCATTATGCTTATCCCTTGTGTGTTCTAATATTCTTAATAATAAACCTTCACCATTTTTTCTAATTCCTGCTTGACCTATATATACAATATCTTCACCACTTTCATCATCTTTTCCTAAAAGAAAATATATACCACTTTGTTTTAAATGATCTCTATTTTTTATATTATCACTTATTAATTTAGTTTTAGGAATTTTATAGACTATTCCTGTCCAATTCGACAAAGTACATTTTATAACACCTGTTACATCTCCATCCATTAAAAACATATTTATATTTTTACTTTTATTTGTCATAAAGTCTCTCTTTCTACATATATTATATATTCTATAAAAGGGAGCAAAAGTCCCTTTATCTTATTTTATATTCTTATATTGTATTCTTTCATGATAAATACCTCTTAGTACATTTAAGAAAGCATTTATAACCTTTTCTATCTCACCTAGTGTTATATTACAATCAGATAATTGATTATCCTCTATTTTAGATTTAATTAGATATCTAACTAATTTTTCTATAGAATCGTAACTTTTATCACTACTTGCACGAACAGCAGCTTCTATAGTATCTGCCATCATAATAATTCCTGATTCCTTACTTCTAGGTCTTGGTCCTTGGTATCTGAAACTATCTTCTGTAACTTCTTCACCACTTTCTAATGCTTTATAATAGAAATATTGAACTAAAGTTGTACCATGATGTTCTAAAATAATATCTAAAATTTCTTTAGGTAACCCATACTGTTTACCTAAAAAATATCCATCTTTAGTATGTGATGTTATAATCAATGCACTTAGTGTTGGTTTTAACTTATTATGTGGATTAACTATACCATATTGATTTTCAACAAAATATTCTGGTCTTTTCATTTTACCTATATCATGATAATATGATGCAACTCTACAAAGTATAGAATCTGCACCTATACTTTCAGCACCAGCTTCTGCAAGTGCTCCAACCATTATACTATGGTGGAAAGTACCTGGTGAAACTAGCAATAGATTTTTAAGTAAATCATTAGAAAAATTAGATAATTCTAATAACTTAATATCTGTAAGTATATTAAATGAATTTTCAAAATATGGTATTAAACCTAAAGAAAATATACCTGTTAATATACCTGATATTATTGATGCAATAATATTTGGTATTATTTCTATAAGATCTGAATTAGATGCAAATCCATAAGCTATAGCAAAAAACGATTGTATCAATCCTATATATATACTATTTTTTACTATTTGATTTCTATTTGAAACATTTGAATTTATATTCATAACCATTATACTTAATAAAAGTATTATAGCTGTCCACTTATAGTCTCCTAAAACAAATATATAGTTAAACGAGGTTATGATGAATATAAACAAATGATTTTTATCAAGTACACTACCAATAAGCGGGAGTAATAAAAATGGCGCTAGATATTTTAAATCATAGCTATTAAATAAGAATAAATATAGAAAATCTATTAATGCTACCGTAATAATTAAAGGATAAAAACTCTTTGAATTGAAAGATTTTCTTAAATATTTATATGAAATAGCTATAAATATTACACTACTTATTGCATAAAGTAATACTTGTCCAAATATTCTTGTTAAAACATCTTTAGCATTTATATAACCCAGATGTTCAAGATTATTGTATATACTATCAGTTATAACCCCACCTTCTCTAAGAATTATATCTCCTTTTTTTATAGAAACTACATTATTTTTAAGCCTTTCCATATTTTTTTCTATTTTATTAAGAGTCTTAGCTTTATTAATTTCAAGATTTGGTTTTACAAAATTCATAATTAATTTTTTTTCTTCATCTGTTAAAACTATTTGTTTTTCAGATAAAATCTTATTTACATCACTTGTTTTATATATTCCTGTTGTATATAGTTCATTTAATACATTAATTAAGAATAAATAGTATTTTACTCCTTTATTAATACCTATTGTTCTAACATCTGATACTTTTAAATCAAGTTCATATATAGATATTAATTCCTTTATTTTAGTATCATTATTTAAATCTACTTGATTTAAATCTTGGAAAAATTGATCTAGCTTATCTATTTCATCTTTATCAACATCTTCAATTCTATCATATTCAGGAGTTGTATTCTGTTTTATTTTAGCTTTTAATTCATCATCTAATATATCTTTAGTATAAGTAAGATCTTTATATGCTATAACATCATTTTTAGCTATATCTCCTATATTATATGTTTGAACATTATTTTTAAGTGTAGAGAATATAAAAAATATACTTACTATTAAAATATATATCAATATTCTATGAGTTTTAGTGTCATTTAAAATTGAAAAACTTTTAGTATTTTTAGATTTTTGATTACTTTTAATACTTACTTCAAAAGTTTTACCTAAAAAATTTATTTTCATATCTATACTCCAATTCTCTTTTTTATTATTAAAGTATACCACTTTATATTATAAAATACAAACTTTTACTTTGAATTAAATATTAATAATTTAAAGGTAACAATACCATACATACTTAATTATATAATCGATAAAAATAAAATTTTATATTTTTCTTAACTTATATTATCAAAAGCATCCTAAATATATTTTGTTATCATTCCATCAACTTATTGATTAACTCTATTAAATAAATTTATTCTGTTTTCAAATTCTAGCATCTTTTATATTTATACTTGTTACTAAACCTTCCATTTACCTCCTTTAAAAATTTTTTGTAATAAAAAAAGGAACTATAAATTCCTTTTATAATTCAGTCCACCAATATTTATACCAAACTGGCTCCTGTTCTTGTTTTGATTTTCTTATTATTTCATCTACTAAATTATTTATTTGTTTCCCATTTTCTATATTAGAAACAACTTTATACTTAGCCTCATATAAAATTCTATTAAATTCAGAAGATACATATTTAGTATACTTATCTCCAAAATCATTTCTAATATTTACCCAACCTTTTAAACCTTCTTGATATAAATAATCTATTATTTCTCTTCTAGTTTTATTCTTAGATAATCTTATTATATTTTCTGAAAATTTACCCATAGTAAATCACTTCCTTGTGTTGTTAAGTTTTATATATTTATATTGTACTCCTAACAACACAATTTATCAAATGATTTTATCTCATTCTTACTTTTCTTTCTTCTTTGGCTCTATTTGACTTAACAATTAGAGATACTGTTATAAAAGCCCTCTCCTAAAAACTTAAAGCATCGTATTTACAAGTAATCTCCCCCATTCTATAATAATATCTATTATTAAATTTGTGAATTATAGTTAATTATACTTTCTAAATCTAATATTTCAATATTTGCATTTGGAAGTGATTTTAAAACTATTTTTCCATAGCTTTTTGTATATAGTCTTTTATCAAGTATAATAACATTACCTTTATCATTTTTAGATCTAATTAATCTTCCAACACCTTGCTTAAGTTTAATTATTGCATAAGGTAGTTGAAAATCAACAAACGATCTTGAACCATATTTTTCAGAGATAGATTTTACTATAGGATCATCTGGAACTTGAAAAGGCATTTTCATGATTATAACACTACTTAAGGCTTCTCCTTGTATATCTACACCTTCCCAGAAACTATCCGTTCCTAAAAGTACTGATTTTTTCTCTTTTTTAAACTTTCTTATTAATTCTACCCTTTCATAATCACCTTGTTTTAAAATATTCAAATCACTATGTTTTTTTAAATATTCTGATATGTATTCTAAATCTATATACGAAGTAAATAGAACAAAAGTTTTCCCTTTATTTTTAATAGTGTAATCTAGTATAAACTTAGATGCTTCATCTCTAAAAGTTAATGAATTTGGTTCAGAAATATTAGTAGGCAACAATAAATTCATCTGATTTTTATAATCAAATGATGATTTAATAATTTTTTCATTAGATTCTTTTATTCCTAAACTTTGTTTTAAATAATCAAAATTTGAATTTGTAGTTAATGTTGCAGAAACAAGGATCATACTTTCTACTTTTTTTATAAACTCATCATGAAATCTTTCTGCGATATAATAAGGTGTAGTATTTAAATTTAAATAAACTCCATCTTCACTTTTAACCCAATAAATATACTCATCAAAGTTAAATTCAAAATTAATTTTAAGATTTTCAAATAATGATATAACTTTAGAAATCATATTATTTAAAAATACCATTTCATTTTCTTTATCTATATCTGTATTATTTTCTAAAAATTTACTTATTTCACCAATTCTTGTATCTACTTCTTTTATTCTTGATTCTATATTATTAAGTATACTTTTAAAATCTATATTTTTTAAAATATTAGTTAGATTCCCATTAAATTTAATATTTGGAATTTTCTCATTTATCATTTTCATAATATTCATAATATTATCATAAATATAGTCCATATCATCTATAAGTATGTCTTTTAAATTATCAACTTCAAAGTTATTGCTATATTCTTCAATTTTAGATAGTATTTTTAAAATAAGACCTGCTTTATCAACACTTTTAGCACTTCTATTGTATAATAATCCTAAACATTTAGACATTTCTTTAAAAGAAAAAGTATAAGAATAATATTTTCTAACTACATTTTCTAAATTATGTGCTTCATCTATAATTAAAATTTGATAATCTGGAATAAGTGATGTAGATGATTCATTTCTTAATATCCTATCAAGCATTAATATATGGTGATTGACAACAAATACTTTAGCTTTTTCATTTTCTCTTTTTTTATTATAGTAAAAGCAAGTTTCATAAAATGGACATTTTTTATATAAAGTTGTTTCCCTTTCAGAAGCTATTTCACTCCATATATTAGTTGATATATTAGATTTAAGCTCTGATCTATCACCATTTTTTGTTTTAAATATCTCATCAATTAATTTAGATATCTCAGGTTTCTTATTTCTATCATAATATTCTTGTAATTTTCTTTTACAGACATAATTACTTCTTCCCTTTATTAAAGTATACTCTATTTTTTCACCAAAAATTTCTTCTATTATAGGTAATTCCTTTTTTAATAATTGATCTTGCAAATTTAAAGTATTTGTTGAAATTACTACATTTTTATTTTCATTTAATGCCTTTAATATAGTTGGTATTAAATATGCCATCGTTTTACCAGAACCTGTTTCAGCTTCTACAAGAATAGGGTTATTTGAAAGCATATTCTCATCTATATACAATGACATTTCAATTTGATCTTTTCTTGGTTCAAAATTAAACCTTTCAAAAAGAGTATTATATATTTTTTCTATCATATCATTTCCTTTTTTATTTTCTTAATCAAATTTTACCAAAAATATATCTAAAAAACAATAAATTTAATAGAAAATACTTGCTTTTTTTTATGTATAATGTTAAAATAAATAGTAAAATTGTGTATAAAGGAGGAAAACAGAATGGCACATACTAAATCATCTAAAAAAAGAATCGTAATTGGTGAAAGAAATAGATTAAGAAACCAAGCTGTTAAAAGCAGAGTTAAAACTTTTGTAAAAAAAGTATTATCAGCAGTTGATTCTAAAAATATTGATGATGCTAAGGCAGCATTATCTGTGGCTTTTAAAGAGTTAGATAAAGCAGTTTCTAAAGGAATTATGAAAAAAAATACTGCTTCAAGAACTAAATCAAGATTAGCTACTAAAGTTCAAGCATTAAACGCTTAAACTTTACTACTTTGAAATATTTTTATACACATATTTTAGTGTAAAATATTCATAAAATTTAATATATAATTTTTTATGAAAGGAGTCCCAAAATGAAAAAAGGAATTCATCCAGAATACAGATTAGTTGTATTCGAAGATACAAGTAATGGTGAAAGATTTTTAGGAAAATCTACAAAATCAAGTAAAGAAACAGTTGAATTTGAAGGAAAAGAATATCCAGTAGTTAAAGTAGCTATAAGTTCTACTTCACACCCATTCTATACTGGTAAATCTAAATTTGTTGATGAAACAGGTAGAGTTGATAAATTCAAGAAAAAATATAATTTATAATGTGGAAAGCAGAATTGCTATTTTTAGTGATTCTGTTTTTTTAAAATAAATAGGAGGTATAAAATGGCAGTATTTGAATATAAACACCCATTAATCAGTCATAAAATTTCTATATTAAGAAACATAAATACTGATACTAAATTATTTAGAGAAAGTTTAAATGAAATCGCTTCTCTTATGGTGTATGAGGCAACTAAAGATTTGAAACTTAAAACTATAAATGTAGAAACACCTATACAGAAAACAGAAACTTTAGTTCTAGATGAACCCGTTACCATAGTTCCTATACTAAGAGCTGGTCTTGGAATGGTTGATGCATTACTTGCATTGATACCAAACGCAAAAGTTGGACACTTGGGGGTATATAGAAACGAAGAAACTTTTGAACCTACATACTATTACGCTAAAATGCCAACTAATATTTTAGAAAGTAAAGTTCTTATCGTTGATCCTATGCTTGCTACTGGTGGTTCTATAATTTACACAATAGACTATCTAAAAGAGATGGGCGTTAAAAATATTTCTGTTTTATCTATAATAGGAGCTCCAGAAGGAATTGAAGCTATAACTAAAAAACATCCTGATATAAACTTATACATTGCAGCTATAGATAAAGGGTTAAATGAACATAAATATATTTACCCAGGTCTTGGTGATGCAGGGGATAGAATATTTGGGACTAAATAATATGAAAATCGTTACTTTTGATAATATTATAGAAATAAATAATTTAATAAGTAAATATGGGTACAAACTATCTCTAAAAGATGCTTGTGGTGCTCAATCTATGCAACTTAAACCCTTATCAGAAGATTGCATTTTAAGTGATTCTTTATATGAAGATATAGAAAATTACTTTAAAAAATTTGAAACAGAAATAGAATATAGTATGGATAAGACATTTATTTTTATAAAAAAGAATTAATTAATATAAAAGGGGCTGTTGCAATAAAAAATAGCTCTAACTATAAAAAAAGAGTAGAAAATTAGAAATTAAAGAATCTAAATTCTACTCTTTTTAAAATATCAAAAAACATAATAAAAAAGGTATAAAA
>NZ_LOHY01000083.1 GCF_001559795.1 Pseudostreptobacillus hongkongensis
ATTGCAACAGCCTCTTTTATATATTACTCTATTCTTTCTCCTACTTTAAATCCAAACTCATAATCTATAATAAGTTTAGTTCCATCTTCTCTATAGTAAATTGATGGACCAAATAATTTACCTTCTCTATATGAAATATCTTTAATTAAACGATTATTTTCATAGAATATATGTCTACCATCTTTTTTGTTTTTTCTAAAGTTTCTTTCAGAAAGAAGATTACCATTATCATCATAATCAAACCAAGTTGATTTTTCAGGTAATGAAGAATTTTCTGATGCATAATATTCAATTAACATAACTTTACCATCTTCATGGAAAAATACTTGTTCTCCTACATGATGATTATCTACAAAATTTTCTATTGAAAGAAGAATAGGTTTATCTATATTTTCACTATCATGATATATCCATTTTGCGCCTTCAAACATTCCTGATTTTAAAGTAAATATAGATGTTTCATTATGTGTAAATAGAATATATTTACCAGTTCTTTTTACACCTTTAGTTTCATCGCCAACAGTATCAACAAATCTATCAGATTTAACATTATTTTTTTGTTCAATTAATTTACCATTTTCATAGATATCTATATCCATGATTAATCCTTCTTTATCAAGTCTAAATTGTTCACCATCTAAAATACCATTTTTATAGTTTGCAATTCCTATAAGTTCTGTTAAGTAGTCAATTGATTTTAATAATTTGTATTGTCCATTTAATACTGGTGTATTGTCCAATCCTAAATATTGTTTCATCTAAATCACCGCTTTCTAAAATATATACTTCTAATATATTATATCTCAAAAAATTATAAAAGGAAGAATAAAAAATAAAAAAATATGAAAATATAAAAAATTAGATTTGAAGCTACTTAAAATATAAGTAAAATATATACTTTTATTCAAAAATATGATAAAATAAATGTAAAATAAACAAGGAGAAGTGACAATGAATAAAAATATTGTTGTACATAAATATGGAGGTTCTTCAGTTGCTACAACTGAAAAGATTATAAACATTGCTAAACATTTAATTGAGGTAAAAAAAACAGGGAAAGACTTAGTGGTAGTTGTTTCAGCTATGGGTAAAACAACAGATGGTTTGATTAAACTTGCTAATGAAATTACAAATAACCCAAATAAAAGAGAATTAGATAGATTAATGTCAACAGGTGAACAACAAACAATAGCCTTACTTTCAATTGCATTAATGGAATTAGGTCAAGATGCGATATCTCTAACAGGAGAACAAGCAGGGATTAAAACATTAGGGCTACATACTAAAAATACTATAGAAAGTATAAATAATGAAGTAATAATGCAGCATTTAAAAGAAAATAAAATCGTTATTGTTGCAGGTTTTCAAGGAGTTAATGAAAAAGGTGATATAACAACACTTGGAAGAGGTGGATCAGATACATCTGCTGTTGCACTTGCATGTTCATTAGGAGCTGAATGTAGAATATATACTGATGTTGATGGAGTATATACTATAGATCCAAGAATATATACAAATTCTAAAAAAATAGACTATATATCTTATGAAGAAATGATGGAACTTGCATATTTAGGAGCTGGAGTTATGGAGCCACGTGCTGTAGAACTAGGGTTTAAATATGGTACAGAAATATTCGTAGGAAGAACATTAGGAAATGAAGACGGAACTGTTATAACATTTAAGGAGAGAATAATGGAAAAAAAAGAAATAAGAGGAATATCAGTTAATAAAAATACTTTAATGGTAACTATAGATAATATACCGACTTATGCTAAAAATCTTTATCCAATTTTTAAAAAAGCTAGTGAATATGGAATAACTATAGATATGATAAGTCAAAATGATGTGATAGCTGAAAATGGAAGTATAGCATTTACAACACCACGTAGTGATGAACAATCATTAAATAAAATGATAAAAGAATTAGATGAAAATTACAATGTAATAATTAATCCTAATGTGGTTAAGGTATCACTTGTAGGAATAGGACTTGCAACTTCATATACAACAATAGCTAAAGTATTTGAGGTTTTAGCTAAAAATAATATAAGTTTCCATCAAATTTCAACATCAGAAATTACAATTTCTTTAGTTGTTGAAGAAAGTATAGGAAATAAGGTTGCTACATTATTAGCAGAAAAATTTGAATTATAAGGTGGTAGAATGAAAAAAACAATAGTTTTTTCAATATTTTTATCTGTAATATCATTGCCTAATAATGCTATAAATACAGCTGTTATTAATGCTGATGATTATAAAAATATAGATAAAAAACAACAAATAAAAATTATATCATCAAAAATAGATAGTAAGACTTATCCTAAAAAATCTGATTTTATTGATTTTTTAGATAAAGCTATGACTAATAACTTAAAAAAAGAAGAAGTAGATTTTTTAGAAAATTTATCTTTAATAATAGCTAGCGATGTTGATATAGATAAAAATAATTTGAAAACTTTTAGTGATAAAATTGAAAGTGTAAATGATACAGTTTTTAACTATATTTCTATAGTAAATTTAAGTAAAGATGATTTTTTAAATTCACACAATGAAGCATGGATTGCAAAAACAGCAAATTCTACATATTTGTCAGATGAAATATTTTTAAGTATAGAATTATTGCAAAATAACTATTCTAAAATGGAAGAAATTATATCAGATATGGAAGTTAAGTTCCCTAACTATCCATTAAATAAATATAATAGGTTGCTATATTTATCTTTAAGTAATCCAACTAAAATAAGTGAAGATGATATAATAAAGGTAAGACAGGATATAAGAAAGATAAATTCGAAATTTTATCCTGAACTTGAAAAGTATAAAACTAAGTTATTAATGATGACTCATTTAATGCAGGCAAACTACTATTTTAATATAAAGGATGCTGAAAAACTTAAATTACTTAAGAAAAAGATAAATGAAACTAAGTTAAAAGAAAACTTAAGTTTAGAGAGAATAAATAATTTTATAGATTATACATTAAGATCTTTAGGAGATGAAAAATAATGAAATATTCAAAAAGTTATGTTGCAATAGTTACGCCTTTTGATGATAATTTAGAAGTAGATATAAATAAATTAAAAGAGCTTGTAAAATTTCATAAAGAAAATGGTACGCGTGGAATAGTTGTTTGCGGTACTACAGGAGAAGCTGCAACATTAAGTGAACAAGAGTATATTTTAACTATAAAAACAGTTATAGAAGAAGCAAATGGAGAAATACAGGTAATTGCAGGGGCTGGTTCAAACTCAACTGAAAAAGCTGTTTATTTAACAAAATTATGTAAAAATTTAGGAGTTGATGCAGTATTATCTGTTGTACCTTATTATAACAAGCCTAGTCAAAGAGCATTGATTAATCATTTTAAAAAAATTGCAGAAGTTGGTCTTGATGTAATATTATATAATGTTCCAAGTAGAACAGGTATAAATATGGAGGCAGGTACTACTATAGAACTTTCAAAAGTAGAAAACATAGTAGGAATTAAAGAAGCAACAGGAAGTATAGAACAAATGATAGAAATAGCAAATAACACTAAAGATTTTGCTATACTTTCAGGAGAAGATAATTTAATATTACCTATGCTTTCAGTAGGATGTGTTGGTGTAATATCAGTTACAGCAAATATTTTACCTAGAAAAGTTGCAGATATTTTTGAATTAGATGGTAAAGAAAGATTAGAGCTTCATAAATATATGTATGATATACATAAAAATATGTTTATTGAAGGAAATCCTGTAACTATCAAAAATGCTATGAAAATTTTAAATATATTAGATAATGATAATGTAAGAGAACCTCTTTTAAGTGCTTCAGAAAATACTGAAAGTAAATTAAGAGACTTATTTAAAGGAAAAGGTTTAATTTAATGGAAATGAAATTTGAAAAATATACAGGTATAGGAAATGACTTTATAATAACAGACTATGATGTTACAGTTAAAGATGTTATTAAATTATGTAATAGAAGATTTGGTATAGGTGCAGATGGTTTAATTAAGTTAACCCAAAAAGATAACCTATATTATATGACTTTTTTTAATTCAGATGGAAGTTATGCACCTATGTGTGGTAATGGAATTAGATGTTATACGCATTATTTATATAATAACAATTTAATAAAAGGAAATAGTATTGATATAGACACTAAATCTGGGATTAAACATATAGAGTATAAAGTTGAAAATGAAGAATTTAAAGTTAGAGTTAATATGGGAGTTTCAACAAAAGATTCATTTAATAATGAAATTAAGATTTTAGATAGAACTTTTAGTTATTCTTATACATATACTGGGACTGACCATATAGTAATATTTGTTGATAAGAATGAATTAAATGAAGAATTTGTTATTAAATATGGTAGTTTAATACAGAAAGAAAAAGATGCAAACGTAAATTTTGTAAATATAAAGAGTAGAGATAATATTGATGTTATAACTTATGAAAGAGGAGCAGGTTTAACTTTAGCTTGCGGAACTGGTGCATGTGCATCGGCCTATATTTCAAATTACTATAATTATACTGATAATAATGTGAAAGTTAACCTTTTAGGAGGTAATTTAGATATAGAATTATCAGATAGTATATATATGACAGGTAAAAGTGAATATTTATTTAAAGGAAGTGTAATGTTATGAAAAATTTAGCTATAGTTGGGGCAACTGGTCTAGTTGGATCTACATTTTTAAAAGTAATAGAAGAAAGAAAAATACCGTTTAATAAGTTGTATTTATATGCTTCTAAAAGATCAGCTGGTAAAAAAATTGAATTTTTAGGTAAAGAATATGAAGTTATAGAACTAAAAGAAGAAAATATTAAAGATGATATAGATTTTGCACTATTTTCAGCTGGAGGTTCAATATCAACAGAATTTGCACCTAAATTTGCAAAACATGGAGCCATAGTAATTGATAATTCAAGTGCATGGAGAATGGATAATGAAGTTCCATTAATAGTTCCTGAAGCAAATCCAGAAGCTATTAATGATATTAAAAAAGGTATTATAGCAAATCCAAATTGTTCAACTATACAATGTATGCCAGTTTTAAAAGCATTAGATAAGGCTTATGGACTTGAAAGAGTTATTTATTCTACTTATCAATCTGTTTCAGGTGCAGGGATGAATGGACTTAAAGATTTAGATAGAAATTTAAATGGAGAAGAGTCACAAAATTTCCCTTATCAAATTGCATTTAATTTAATTCCACATATAGATGTGTTTTTAGATAATGGATACACAAAAGAAGAAATGAAAATGGTTAATGAAACACGTAAAATTTTAAGTTTACCAGAATTAAGAATAAGTGCAACTTGTGTTAGAGTACCTATTAGATATTCACATTCTATTTCTGTTAATGTTGAATTTAAAAATGAATTTGACCTAAATGAATTAAAAGAAATATTAAGAAATACAAAAAATGTAATTGTTGAAGATGATGTAAATAATAAAATCTATCCTATGCCTATAAATGCAGAAGGAACAGATGAAGTTTATGTTGGAAGAATAAGAAGAGATGAATCAGTTAAAAATGGAGTTAATCTTTGGATAGTATCAGATAATATTAGAAAAGGTGCAGCAACTAATACAGTACAAATATTAGAATTATTTTTATAGGATAAATTATGATTAGAAAAGAAATTTTAAAATTAAATAATAATGAAAATATAGATTGGTATAATATTATATCTATTAATGAAGAAGATAAGCAGGAATTAATAAATAAAGAGTTTATAACTAAAAGATTTTTAGAATATGCAATAGATGTTGATGAAAGTGCTAGATTTGAAAATGATAAATCTAGAAATATTCAATTATTTTGTTATGATATACCATATTTTGATAATTTTATAGGATCTATTGCAACAACTCCCATAGTTTTTATTACAAAATATAATGATGTGTATACTTTTATTACCGATAATGATGATTATGATGAGTTAAATGATTTATTGTATAAAATAGTTCATAAAAAGGTATACGATAGTATATTACATTTAATATTAGAAGTGTCATATGAATTTTCATTTATATATCATGACAAAATAAAATTTATTCATAAAGAGAGAAATGAAATAAAGAAATCTTTTATTAAAGATAATAAAAATACTGATATATATAAACTTTTAAATTTAGAACAAGGGTTGACTTATTTAACTAGTTCTTTAAAAACAAATTTAATGGCATTAAATTCTATTAAAAGGAAAAAAGATGATTTATTAAATATAGAAATTGAAAAATTAGAAAATATTATTATAGAGTTAGAACAAGCAACAGAAATGTCAGATATTGCTTTAACTATAATTGATAAAGAAAAATCTACATATTCTACAGTTATAGATAATAATTTAAATAAAACTATGAAATTTTTAACTGCATTTACAGTTGTTCTTACAATTCCAACTTTAATATATGGATTTTGGGGAATAAATACTCCTGTACCATTTCAAGAAAATCCTAATGGATATATATATGTAATTTTAATATCATTGTTATTTTCAATAATAACAGTTATACTATTTTGGAAAAATAAATTTTTTAAATAAGGAGTGAGATATGTTAGATATAGATATTAGCTATGATATTTCAAATGATAAGGAATATTTAGATGAGGATAAAATAAAAGAGTTTGCTGAATATATAGTTTCAGGAGAAAAAGAAGATGAATATGCTAAAAATGATTACTATATTTCACTTTTAATAACTAATAATGAAAATATTCAACAAATAAATAAGGAATATAGAGGAAAAGATATGCCTACAGATGTAATATCTTTTGCATACAATGAAACAGAAAATTTTGGACCAGTTGAAGTAATAGGTGATATAGTTATATCACTAGATAGGGTAATAGAACAATCTAATAGCTATAATCATAGTGAGGCAAGAGAATTTTATTATGTATTATGTCATGGCTTATTGCATATTTTAGGTTATGATCATATAGAAGAAGAAGATAGAATTAAAATGCGTAGCAAGGAAGAATTCTACTTGACTAAATTTAATTATACGAGGGAATTATGAAGCAAGAAGAAAATAAAAGATCTGAAATAGAAAGCTTAAACTATGCTATAGAAGGGATAAAGTCAGCTTTAAAAAGTGAAGCTCATATGAGATATCATTTTTTAGGAGCATTTGTAGTATTAGTTTTAAGTTTAATAATAGATATTAGTAAATTTGAAATAATGTTAATTATTGTTATGATAACACTTGTAATATTTGCTGAACTTGTAAATACAGCTATAGAAAAAATAGTTGATTTAGTATCACCAGAATATCATGATATAGCTAAATTTGTTAAAGATGTTGCGTCTGGATCAGTACTAGTAAGTACAATAGGTGCAGTAGGAGTAGGATATTTAATATTTTATGATAGATTACTTGCAATATATTTTAACGGAGATAACTTTATAAAACTAGTTGGTCGTGTTGGTAATTTAAGTTTAATAATATTTGCTATTATTTTTATAATTGTAATATCAATAAAAGCATATTTAAATAAAGGAACTGCTCTTGAAGGAGGAATGCCTAGTGGACATTCTGCACTTGCTTTTTCTATATTTACTATAGTTTGGTTTATAAGTAAAAGTCCTAGAATTAATGTTTTAGTATTTATAATGGCTTTACTTGTAGCTCAAAGTAGAATTAAGTCAAAGATACATACGCTAAGTGAAGTATTTGTAGGAAGTTTGATAGGATTTGGGGTAACATTTATTATACTTGAGATTTTATATAAATTTGGGAAAATAGTATTGTGAGGTGTGTATGTTAATAAATTATATTAAAATATTTATTATAGCAGCTATTCCTATAATAGAATTAAGAGGAGCTATACCATATTCACAGATATATAATTTACCATATATACCTAGTCTATTATTTGCTATAATAGGTAATTTAGTACCTATGCCATTAGTTTATTATTTTGCAAAAGAGATATTAAATTGGGGTAAAGATAAGAAATTTATAGGAAAATTTTTCTCTTATGTATTAAGAAAAGGGCATAATGCCGGTGAAGAATTAATAAAAAAAAGTAAAAATGGTATATTTATAGCTTTATTATTATTTGTAG
The DNA here is from genome assembly GCF_001559795.1 of Pseudostreptobacillus hongkongensis. Lineage (NCBI taxonomy): Bacteria > Fusobacteriati > Fusobacteriota > Fusobacteriia > Fusobacteriales > Leptotrichiaceae > Pseudostreptobacillus > Pseudostreptobacillus hongkongensis. The sequence goes on from NZ_LOHY01000083.1 coordinate 8,069, forward strand.
CTGTACCAATTCCAGGAACAGGAGCATATACAGGTATGCTTGCAGCTTCAATATTAGATATAGATTTTAAGAAAAGTTTTTTAGCTATATCTTTAGGAGTCATAGGTGCAGCAATAATAGTATCTATATTAACATTTGCTATTAAAGCTATTTAATAAAAATGACACTTCTTAATGAAGTGTCATTTTATTAATATCTCTTTTAATATCTCTTTCTTTAATACTTTCTCTTTTATCATAATTCTTTTTACCACGAGCAAGAGCAATTTTAACTTTTATAATTCCCCCTTTATTGTATACTGAAAGAGGGACAATAGTATATCCTTTTATTTTAGTTTTTTCATGTATTTTTGAAATTTCTTTTTTGTGTAATAATAACTTTCTAACCCGAGTTTCATTTACATTATTAATATTACCAAAAGAATAATTTGAAACAAACATCCCCATAATAAACATTTCATTTTTTATTATCCTAACAAAACTTTCTTTTATACTAACTTTAGTTAATTTAATTGATTTAACTTCTGTTCCTTTAAGTTCTATACCTGCTTCATATTCATCTTCAATGAAATAGTCAAAGTAGGCTTTTTTATTATTAGCAAGTATTTGCATTATATTACCTCCGAAGTAATTTCTATTCTTTCATAATCTAAATTTAATATACGTATATTTACATATTCACCTATAAAATATTCTTTATTATCACTAGTTGATATTATAGAATCTTCGTTAAATGTATAGTTTGGTGAATTTTCAATATATGAACATACTTCTATATTATTAGAAAGTTGTAAAAATACTTTAGAACCTTTTATTCCAGATATCATTGCTTGCATAATTTTTCCTTTTTTTGATTTCATGTAATCAAGAAGTTTTAAATTAATAGAGTCTCTTTCTAGTCTTTCAGCAATTCTTTCTGTATTTGAAATATGTTCAGCAATGTTTTTAAATTTAGTATCTAATTTATTTAGATCAAGATTTCTATAATTTGTAATAGAGTAGTATAACATTCTGTGTACTACTAAATCAGAATATCTTCTAATAGGAGAAGTAAAATGTAAATAGTGATCAAGTGCAAGACCAAAATGTCCTAAATCTTTATTATGATATTTTGCCTTCATCATAGATCTTAATATCAGTTTATGGATTAAATATGATTTTTCACCATCTTTACTACTATTTATTATTTTTGACATTTTACTTGGCTTAATATCTTGTATATTTTTAATATTATATCCAAGTAAATTAAGTTTTTTATTTAATTCAGAAAGTGAATCATAACTAGGTGTTTCATGTACTCTATAAATAGCAGGGAGTTCTTGCCAAAATAATTTTTCAGCAACAGCTTTATTTGCTTCAATCATAAAATCTTCTATAAGGTTTTCAGCAAGACCAGAAGATCTAGTTTTAATTTCAGAAACTTGATTATTTTTATCAAGTATTACTTTAATTTCTGGAATATCAAAGTTTATCATACCTTTTTTATTTTTTTTATTTCTTAACATTTTTGAAAGTTCAAGCATATCATGAAGCATAGGTAATTTATTAGATTTTGTTTCAAATATATTATTTACTTCATCATATGAGTATCTTTCTTTTGAATTAATAATTGATTTAAAGAAATCTGTTTCTATTAATTTACCTTTTAGATTATATTTAAGTTTAATAGTAAAGCATAATTTATCTTCATTAGGATTTAAAGAACATAAATTATTTGATAGTTTTTTAGGAAACATAGGTATAACTTTATCAACTAAATATACTGAATTTCCTCTATTAAATGCTTCCTTATCTAGTAGAGAATTTTCTTTTACAAAATGGGAAACATCAGCTATAGATACCCATAGGGTATAGAAATTATCATCTTTTTCAAGATATATTGCATCATCTAAATCTTTAGCTGTAATATCATCTATGGTGATAGTATGCTTATCTCTTAAATCAATACGATTTTCTAATTCCTTTTCTATAACAGGTCTTTTTATTTTAATAGCTTCATTTCTAATATCCTTAGAAAAAGAAGTTGGTATATTAGACCTATCTAATATATTATTAAATACATTTTCTGAATTATTTATATTACCATAGTTTTTAACTAATTCAGCACTTATACTTTTATAATCTTTTATAGTAGTATTATTTATTTTAACAGAAACTAAATCATTAACATTTAAATCATTTAATTTAGGTAATCTTACTAATATATCACTTCTATTTAGTTGAACTAGTATCTTATTTTTCCAAACACGAATAACCCTACCGTAGTAGGGCTCTTTTTGTTTTTCTATAATTTCTAGAACTTTACCTGTTTGAGTTTTTAAATCAACTGCAACTTTTATAGTGTCGCCATCAAAAGCTCCTTTAAAGTTTCTAGGTTGAATTGTAATTTTTTTATCATCTTCTGTAAAAACAAAGGCTATACGTTGATACCTGTATATAAACTTTGTTGTTAATATTTTGTTCATTTTACCTCTTTGATTAAAGAATTTCTTAACTCGATAGTATTAGGGTGGATAAGAGATTCTTTATCTATTAAATGTTTAATTTTAATATCTAATTCAAGCAGTATAGCTTTCTCTAGACTAGTTTTTGCAAGATTTCTAATTTCATCTACACCAGGATAATCACGACCATCTTCAATAGCATCAGCTAAATATACAATTTTATCAATTAATGTCATATTAGATCTTCCTATTGTGTGATAACGAATAGCATCGAGTATAGCTTCATCAGTTATATTAAAATTCTTTTTAATATAGTCAGCAGCAGCAAAACCATGTAGTATTTGATTAATATTAAAACCATTTTCAAAAATATATTTATATTTATCATCTATAATATTAAGAGCATCTTCATCTTTGAAATTTTTAGCTAAATCATGGAAATAACTTGCAATTTCAACACTTTCAATAGGCGCATTATATATTTTTGCTAATTCTATTGCTTTGTCTCTAACTCTTAATACATGATTATATCTTTTTTCTGGGATTAGAGCTTTTTGAGTTTTCTCATAAAATTCAAAATTTTCCATTTATCCTCCTAATTTGAATCAATTTCAATAATAATATCTTCTAAATTTTCAAAATTATTCTTAAGAGTTTCTTTAACAGAGTTTGCAAAATTATTCATAGTTTTAGAATCTAATTTTGAAAAAGCAGAATTTAATTTAACAATTAAAGTATTTTTATCATTTCTATTAATGTTATATGCTGCTAAAAATTTATAGTTATTATTTGAAAAAGGGCTTAATTTAATAATCTCTTCTATATAATCTCCTTCATCTATTATTAAGTCTTTTTTGTCAACTTTAGAAATATCATAATTCTTATTTTGACTATTATACATATATATAGAAATAGAAGATTCTTGTTCTTCTACAGTAGTTATATTATCATTTGATGAATATCTATTAAAGAAATTATCTTTTGCATAAAAAACTACGCTTAAAAAAGCTAGAAGTACTAGAAAAATTAACAATTTATTTTTTTTCATATTTTACTCCTCAAAATTTTCACGTATTGCATCAGCTATAGCTATAGATGCTTTTGTTTGTCCTGAATCACTTGCAAGTACTGCAGAATCACTTTCATTAGTTATAAATCCTAATTCTATTAAAATACTGGCTGATTCACTTCCACGAAGAACTGCAAAGTTTGCACCAAATACACCTCTTCTTCTAAATTTCATAGCTTTAACATATTTAGAAAGTATTAAATCTGCAATATTTGCACTTTTTTCTTTAGTTTTACTTATAAAGAAATCACCTAAAATTTGATTAACAAGACTTACTTTTTTAGCTTGATTTTCATCAAGTTTTTCCTCATACTCTATAAGTTTTGAAGTATATGGATTAGTTTCTTTTGAAAAATAGAAAATTTCAGATCCGTTTGCAGTAGCAGCACCAGCATTTAAGTGTACACTTACAAATAAGTCTGCCGAATTTCTATTTCCTATTTTTGGTCTTTCACTTAGACTTATAAAAGTATCATCTTTTCTAGTTAGAATAATTTTATGATCTCTTTCTAAATTTTTTGCTATTTTTTGTACTACCTGCAGGGCAATTTCTTTTTCCATTCTTCCAAATCCACGTGCACCAGAATCATGTCCACCATGACCAGCATCTAAAACAATAGTTAACTGCTTTTTAGTTAATCTACTAATTTTTTTAGGTACATTAGTTTTTACTTGATTAATTTTAATAACATTATCATTGTATGTAACTTTTGAGGTATATCCATATTGAGAATAAGTATAAATACCTATGTTATTATTTGAAATGTTATTTATAACTATATTTTTATAATAATTATCATCGATATCAATATTTTTAGCAACAGAATCTGATATAGTGGTATTTTTTAAGTTTATATCAAGAATGTTATAATCAATATTATTTGTTGCTATTTTATTATTATTAACACTAGGTGCACGTACTTTAGAGTCAAAAGTAAGTGTAAATTCACCATCCCTATAACTTACATCTTCTAATTTTAATGAGTAAGATAAAAGAGGGAAGAAGATTAATGCAGATAGTAATATCCTATTTTTTATTTTACCAAACATTATACACCTTCCTATTTAACTGCCTCAGAAACAGAACTTAATGATATAGTTAAATGTGAATTTTTATCAACTTTAATTAATAAAGTCCCATCTTCATTAATTTTTTCTATATTACCATAGATACCACCTATAGTAATTATTCTATCACCAATTTTTAAATTTCCTAATAAATTTTCAATTTTATTTCTTCTTTTTTTACTTGAATAGTAATTAAGTGCTATAAGTAAAGCAATTACTACTAAATATATAAATGTTACTAATAATATATTTGACATTTTATTATTCCTTTCATATATATTTATATGTACTAATTATACCATAAAGATATTTAAAAATCTATAAAGTTTTCACTTGAACTTCCTTTATTTTTACTTTATTAACTTGATTTATAAGTAATAATATATTCTCAAATTTGAAAAAATTTTTAGATAAAAATAGGCGGTATC
>NZ_LOHY01000084.1 GCF_001559795.1 Pseudostreptobacillus hongkongensis
TCTACATTCTTATATTATCATAAACAATATACAAAATAGTAATATTATAATCATATTTGCCATAAAAAATATAACCTAGAACATAAGGATATACATAATCTATTATTTTAAATATTTTATAAATAATTTAGATAATCTTCTTTTTTTACTTTTAATTTCATACTATTATATATTAAAAAACATATATCTCAAAACATTTTTATAATCTTTAGTTTATTGATATATGTTTTCTATATTAATCTATTAAACTTAAGAAATGTTTAAATCCATTTCTTCCAATTTCATTATTTTTATATACTCCACAATCTTCAAGAACTTTTTCAAATGTAGATCCAACTACTTTTTGAATTAATTCATCTAAGAAATATTCATCTTTTATCATACCATCTGTAAAGTTTTCTTTTACCCAGTCTATATGTTTTTGTAAATCAGTATTTTCATTCATCATTTCAATAGTTTCATTTATATCTCTAGTACTCATGAATAATTGATCTAACTCTTCCATTTCATGTTTTAAACGCCCTGGAAGTACTGCAAGACCCATAACTTCTATAAGACCTATATTTTCTTTTTTTATAGAATGGTGTATCTCATGTGGATGGAATATACCTAAAGGATATTCTTCAGTTGTTCTATTATTTCTTAAAACTAAATCCATTTCTATTTTATTTTCTTTGAATCTAACTATAGGTGTTATTGTATTATGTCTAGTATCATCAGTATGAGATATTATATCATTTTCATAATCTGAATGATTTATCCATTTTTGTAAAATTTTATCTGCAAGATCTAATAAATTTTCTTTTTCATTTTTATCTGCTCTAAGTCTTACAACAGATAAAGGCCAATTTAATATACCTGCTTCTATATTTGGATAATTCTTAAATTCTATTTTACTTGAAATTGTTGCATCATCCATAGCAAATTTATGTTTACCTGCTTGAAAATGATCATGAGATAATATAGATCCTCCAACTATAGGTAAATCTGCATTTGAACCTATAAAGTAATGAGGGAATAACTCAACAAATTCTATTAATCTTCTAAATCCACTCTTATCAATTTTCATTTCTCTAATATTTCCAGAAAATACTATAGAATGTTCATTATAGTAAATATATGGTGAATATTGGAAGAACCATTCTTCGTTAGTTAAATCAAGTTTTATTATTCTATGATTTTGTCTACCTGGATGATTAAGTCTTCCACTATACCCTTCATTTTCTTTACATAAAAGAGATTTAGGATATTTAGGTTTAGGCATAGTCTTAGCAAGAGCTATTTCTTTAGGATCCTTTTCTGGCTTAGAAAGGTTTATTGTAATTTCTAAAGGACCATATTTACTTTCATATGTATAACTCATATTTTTTGCAATTCTATCAGTTCTGATATAGTTACTTTTTTTAGATAAAGAATAAAAATAATCTGTAGCTAAAGCTTTATCTTTTTCATATCTTTTCCAAAATTCATTAGTTATATGAGATGTTCTAGGTAATATTTGACCCATTATTTTTGAGTTAAGTAAATCATGAAAAACTAAAATATCTTCTTTTAATCTACCATTTTCTCCAGCCCATTTAGTAATGTTATCTAATATTTCTACAGGATATTCCATATTTTCTATCTCACTAATAAACTTTTCCCTTTCAATTTCTGTAAACTCAGGGTATTCATCTAATTCTAAAACTTCTAAAACTTTATTTCTAACTAAAATTTCATCTATTCCTTCTATCATTTCATTTTTTATTCCAAATAGTATTATTTTTTCTACTTGTTCATAAATATTCATTTTATCACCTTAATATTTTTTATTTTGTTCCCACTTCCAAGCAGATTCTATAATATCATTTAAATCATAACTAGATGTCCAATTTAAATCTGTCATAAGTTTTGTTGGGTCTGCAATAAGTAGCGCTGGATCTCCTGGACGTCTTTCTGTTTCAACTACACTAAATTCACGTTTTGTTACATTTTTTACTGTATCTATAATTTCTCTAACAGAAAAACCAGTACCATTACCTAGATTATACTCTAATGAAACATTATTTTTAAACATTTTTTCCATAGCCATAATATGTGCTTTTGCTAAATCATATACATGAATATAGTCTCTTATACATGTTCCATCTTTTGTTTCATAGTCTGTTCCAAATATTTTAATACTTTCTCTTTTACCATTTGCAGTTTCAAGAATAACAGGTATTAAATGAGTTTCTGGACTATGTGATTCACCTATTAATCCATCTTTATCTGAACCACACGCATTAAAGTATCTTAGTATAACAGATTTTAAACCATAAGCCTTATCAAAATCTTTAAGCATTATTTCTACCATCTTTTTAGAATGTCCATAAGGATTAATTGGATTTTGAGGATGGTTTTCGTCTATTTTTGAATGTATAGGTTCTCCAAAAGTTGCTGCTGTTGAACTAAACACAAAATTTTTAATATTAGATTCAACCATTTGATTAAGTAAGTTTATTACTTTACCAACATTATTTTCATAATATTTACCTGGATCTATAACTGATTCTCCAACTTCTATAAATGCTGCAAAATGCATTACTATATCAATTTTTTCAGTTTCAAAAACTTCTTTTAATTTAGCTCTGTCCCCTAAATCTCCTATTATTAATTTAACATCAAGTATTTCTGCAACTTCTTTATGTCCTTTAGATAAATTATCATAAATTATTACATTATATCCTGAATCTTTCAACATTTTAACTGTATGTGATCCTATATAACCAGCACCACCAACAACTAATACATTCTTCATATTAGTTTCCTCCTAAACTAAATTTATATATTATTTCTTCATAATACGGATTTTTAGGTGTAGTTAATTTAGAATCAAATTCTTCTATATTAATTCCATTTTGGTAATTCTGTGCTTCAAGTGCAACACCTAAGAATCTAATATTTTTGTTTATACCATCAAAAGTTATAACATCATCTAAATAATTACCAGTATATACAACCAAAACATTTTGAGTTGTATATATATCCATATTTATACCAGAATATTCAGAATAAAGACTTCCTGCATACTTACTATCAGATTTATTTATTACAAAAGCATGATCTATAGCGCGTGTTATATCAAATTGTTCATCACCTTGAGCTATGGCTTCTTTTATTTTTCTTCCATTTAAAAAGTCAAAGCAACTATTTTTAACTTCTTTTTTTTCTCCACTTGGAATCATATTATTTTTAACTGGACAATATCTATCAGCATTTATTTTTAATATTTGTTCATCACCATTTATGTTTAAATCTCCTGAAAGATTAAAATATGAATGATTTGTTAAATTAATATATGATGTTCTATCACTACTAGCAAAAAGTTCAACTTTTAATTCACTTTCTTCATTTATGAAATATCTAATATTAAATTCCATATTACCATGATGATTTCCTTTTAAATGATCCCAAAAGTAAGTCATCTCTATACCTTTGTATTCATTAAATTCTACAACTTTTGTTGAAAAAACCTGCATATTAAGTCCTTCAATACCACCATGATTAGCATTAGTTCCATTATTTATACCTAATACTAAATCAATTCCTTCTATGGTATATTTACCATCTTCTATTCTTCCTGATGTAGGTCCTATTATACTTCCTGCATAACTAGCATTTTCTATATATTTTTCAAAAAACTCATATCCAAGAACTACATTTTTAAATTCACCATTTTTATCTTTAGTTAATATTTTAGTTATCGTAGCTCCTAAATTTATTATATGTACTTCAAATTCATCATTTTTTAAAATATACTTTTCTATATTTTTACCATCAAATTTCCCAAGAAATTCTTTGTTAATGATTATCATAATTTTCTAGCTCCATCTCCAATACTTGCTATATAGAAATCTGCTACAAGGCCTGTTTTTTCAGTATATTTTTTACCTACCTCTTCAATAAATTTATCTGTCATGTTTTTCTTAACTATGCTAACAGTACATCCCCCAAATCCTGCTCCTGTCATTCTAGAACCTACAGTACCTTCAAATTCCCAAGCAGCTTCTACTAAAGAATCTAATTCATGTCCTGTAACTTCATAGTCATCTCTTAATGAAATATGTGATTCATTCATTAATTTACCAAATATATCTAATTTCCCTTTAATTAAAGCCTCTTTCGCTTTTAATGTTCTTTGATTTTCATAAACAGCATGTTTTGCTCTTCTTTGTCTAATTTCAGAACCAATTAAGTCTATATTTTCTTCAAATTTTTCTATATTTAATTCACCAAGTGATTTAATATTTAATTTAGTTTGTAATTCTTCAAGAGCTTTTTCACACTCACTACGTCTTTCATTGTATTTAGAATCGGCAAGACCACGTCTTTTATTTGTATTTGCTATAACTATATACTCATCTTTAAGTACTACTGGAACCATTTCATAAATAAGGGTATTACAATCAAGTAAAATTGCTTTATCTTTTTGTCCCATAGCTACTGCAAACTGATCCATTATACCAGAATTTACACCTATAAATTTATTTTCAGTAAGCTTTCCTATTTTAACTATATCAACTGTATCTATATTGAAATTAAATTCATATTTCAACATTGTACCTATAACCATTTCAAGTGAAGCTGAAGATGAAAGTCCTGCTCCATTTGGTATATCTCCATATACTAATATATCAAACCCATGAGTTATATCATATCCTTTTTCTATAAAGAATTTAAACATTCCCTTAACATAATTTACCCATGAATCTTCTAACTCATTAATTAAATTATCATTATTAAATTCTATAATCCCCTTATCTTCAAAGTTCATAGAATATAGTCTTGATTTATTATCTTCTCTTTTAGATACTAAAATTAAAGTTCCTCTATCTATAGCACAAGGAAATACATTTCCTCCATTATAGTCTGTATGTTCTCCTATAAGATTTACACGTCCTGGTGCAAAATATCTGTTTTCATACTTTTTACCAAAAAGTTCTAAAAATTTATTCTCTAATTTTAACAAATCCATTTTAAAGACTTCCTCTCTTATTAGTTTCTCTTCTTATATTTTAACATGTCTATACCAACTGCAACTATTATTATTAACCCTTTTATTATATATTGCCAATAAGGATTTATTCCTATATATGTTAATCCATAGTTAATCATAGTGAAGATTATAACCCCTGTAACAACTCCTGATATTTTACCAACCCCACCTGAGAATGATACTCCACCAACAACGCAAGCTGCAATAGCATCTAATTCATAAAGGTTACCTAAATTATTTGAAGCTGATCCTATACGTGCTGCTTCTAAGAATCCACCTATTGCATACATAACTCCTGATATAACATAAACAATTATAAGAGTTTTTGTAACATTAACTCCTGAAACTTTAGCTGCTTCAGGATTTCCTCCTACAGCAAATAAGTTTTTACCAAACACAGTTTTATTCCATACTATCCACATAACCAATATTGCAATTGTTGCATATATTATTAATCTTGGGAAGAAGAATGAGCCAAAATTAATATTTCCAACTATAGCACTATATGAAGAACTAAATCCTGCAACTGGAGTAGAACCTGTATAATCAAAGTATAAAGAGTTCGCTCCATAAGCTATTATCATCATACCCATAGTTGCAACAAATGGAACTATATTAAATTTAGAAACAAGTATACCATTAATAGCACCTAATATTGCACCTATAATTATAACTATCAATAAAGTAATTAAACATAATATTATAGTTGGTTCTTTATCATATCCTAAAGCTTTACCTATAGAAGCTATAGCTGAATTAGAATCAATAAATTTATATATTTTATTAGGGTTAGCAACTGATTGTAAAAGAGTTGCTGAAATAAGACCTGCAAGACCTATTTGACGTCCTGCTGATAAATCTGTACCTTGAGTTACTATAAGTCCTGCAACCCCAAGTGCAATAATCATTTTAACTGATGATTGTGTTAAAATGTTAATAACATTTCTAAAACTTAAAAATGAACTATCTTTGACTATTATTAATATAAATAATATTAATAAAACCATATATATTCCACCATTAATAACTAGTGATTTTGCTTTCTTTAAATTATCATTATTCATACGATGATCCTCCTATAAATACATAGCCGTTAATTTTAATATCTCTTCTTGTGTAGTTTCTTTAGTATTTACAATTCCTGCAACCTTACCATTACTCATAACAACTATTCTATCAGTAACTCCTAAAAGTTCTGGCATTTCTGATGATATCATTATTATTCCTTTATTATTTCTTGCAAGGTCTATCATTAATTGATATATTTCAAATTTGGCCCCTACATCTATTCCACGTGTAGGCTCATCCATCATTAAAACTTCAGGATTTGTTAATAACCATCTACCTATAATAACCTTCTGTTGATTTCCTCCAGATAATGTTCCTATATGTGTACTTTGACTAGGTGTCTTAACATTCATTGATTTTATTACCCAATCAGTATCGTTTGTAGTCTTTTTATCACTTAAAAGTCCAAATTTAGTATAAGTTTTTACATTTGAAATTATTGAATTAAATTTTATATCCAACATAGAAAATATTCCTGTTGCACGTCTTTCTTCAGTAATTAATGCAAGTCCCTTAGTTGTAGCTTCATTAGGTGATTTTATTTTAACTTCCTTACCATGAATTTTTATACTACCTTCATAATTTCCTCTCATACCAAATATTGTTTCTACTATTTCAGTTCTTTTAGATCCAACTAGACCTGCTATACCTAATATTTCTCCCTTATGTAAATCAAAACTTACATCTTTTAAGTCTTTAGTTGTTAATCCTTCTATTTCCATAATAACATCTGAAGGTTTACTATCTTTTTCTGGGAATCTATTAGTTAAATCTCTACCAACCATCAAATTAATTATTTGATCTGTATTTAATTTTTCTAATTTTTCTGTAGCTATCCATTGACCATCTCTAAGTATAGTTATTTCATCACATATAGCTTTTATTTCTTCCATTTTATGTGAAATATATACTATACCTATACCACTTCCTTGTAATTTTCTTACTATACGGAATAAATGTTGAACCTCGTTTTCTGTTAATGAAGAAGTTGGTTCATCCAAAATTAAAACTTTTGAATTATATGAAACAGCTTTTGCTATTTCTAACATTTGCATTTGAGAAACACTTAATTTATTTACTTTTTCTCTAGGATTTATATTTATTTCTAATTCATCAAATATTTTTTTAGTATCTTCATACATTTTAGCTTCATCAACCATACCATATTTAACAGGGTATCTTCCAAGCCAAATATTATCCATAACATTTCTTTGTAAAACTTGATTTAATTCTTGATGAACCATTGAAACACCTTGTTCCAAAGCATCTTTAGAATTAATAAAATTAATAGGTTTTCCTTCTAATTTTATTTCTCCTTCGTCTCTTTTATAGATACCAAATAGGCATTTCATTAGAGTTGATTTCCCCGCTCCATTTTCTCCCATTAAAGCATGAACACTATTAGGTCTTATCCTTAAATTTACACCATCTAAGGCTTTAACACCAGGGAAAGATTTTGAAATTCCATTCATTTCTAAAACATATTCAAATTTTTCAACATTCATGTTGTCATCATTCATTCATTCCACCTCATTTTTAAAAAAGCCACTTTTCAGTGGCTTTTCTATATGTTATCTTACGAAATCTTTGTAATTATCTTTATCTACACCAACGTAAGGAACTCTAACTGATTTATCCACTAATTTCCATTGTGTTCCTTCTACTGGATCTTTACCTTGTAAAATATTATTAGCTAATTCTAATACTGCTAATGCTTGGTTTTTACCATCATTTAAAACTGTTCCTGACAAGTCACCTTTTTCAATTAAAGTAAGAGCTTCAGGTATAGCATCAACACCATAAACAGGTAACATTACATTGTGAGCTTTCATAGCTTCGATTGCACCCATTGCCATTCCATCATTATTAGCTATAATAACTTCAACTTTTTTACCATTAGGTCCTGAAAGTAATGCATCAACTTTATCTTTAGCTTGAGCTGAATCCCAGAACGCAGCATCTTCAAATACTTTTTCAGTTTTAATTCCAGCTTTTTCTATAGTTTCTACAGAGAATTTAGTTCTAGCTTCCGCATCTGGATGTCCTGGTTCTCCTTTTAACATAGCAAATTGGATAACTCCGTCACCATTTAAATCTTGTTTAGGATTTGCTTTCCAGTTTTTAACTACTGTTTCTCCTTGGAATATTCCTGATTCTTCAGGGTTGTTTCCTACATACCAAGCTTTATCATAACTTTCAAGAACTGCTTTTCCTGGATCTTTATTGAATAAGATTATTGGTATATTTGCTGCTTTAGCTTTATCTACAACTACTTGACCATTACTTGGATCAACTAAGTTAACAACTAATATACTAACTCCTTTTGAAATTAAAGCGTCAACTTGGTCATTAAGTATTGCTTGAGAATTTTGTGAATCATTGTTTAATAATTCAAATTGTGGGTATTTTTCTTGTGCTATAGCACCCATATCATTTCTCATACCTGCTAAGAAATTATCGTCAAATTTATAATAAGTAACTCCTAAAGTGTACTTTTGACCTTCTGCAGGTTTAGCAGCTTCTTGTTTACCTCCACATGAAACAACTGCAGCTGCAACTCCTAAAACCATTAATAAACTCATTAACGTTTTTTTCATTTTCCTCACCTCTAAAAAAAATTTATTATACTATATATTCTTAATTTATAGCCTACTTGAATATTTTCTTTCCTGAAAATAGGTTAGATATAACAAGATAAAGAGCTCCATATTTTTCAACATCTTTACCAAATTTAGATTCTTTTATATTTATTTTATAATCAAAATTTTTAGTAAGCATGCTTTCTAAACCTTTTAAAAAATTAACTTTAAATAATTCTTTAGAATCTAGTATATCTCCTGTAATAACTATATTTTCTATATTTAAAATATTTAAAACATTACCCACAACATTTCCAATTTGAAAACTTGCATCTTTAACCTTACTATGATAAGGTTCTACACCTTTTTGTGCTTCTATATATATTTCTTCGTCTGTTAAATTTTCAATATTACTCATTTTACCAGACATTTGTGATTCCCAACTAATTTTTTCTCTAATAGCAAGTGTTGAAAATTCTGCTTCTAAACACCCAAACTTTCCACATTTACATTTAGAGTTTGATTTAGGATTAACAATATAGTGCCCTATTTCACCTGCAGAAAATGTATCACCTGAAAATATCTTATTATTTATTAATAATGCTGCTCCTATTCCATATCTTAAATAGATAAAAAATACATTTTTTGAATTATTATTTTTATAAATTTCTGCCATTAACATACTTCTAACATCATTTTCAATAATAACAGGAATATTATACATATTTTCAAAATATTCCTTTAATTTAAAGTTACTCCATTTCAAATGTGGTGAAAAAACAACTGAACCACCTATATTATTAACTATACCATTAATTGCAAGCCCTATTCCTATTATTTCTTCTTTACCATATTTATCAAGTATATCATCTATTTCTTTTTTTAATCTTACTACAAGACTATCTGGAGATTTAAATAATATATATCTTCTAACAGTATCAAGTATTACACCATCTATACCACTAATTGATACATCCATAAACCCTGAACCAAAATTAATACCTATTATTTTCTTACTGCTACCATTTAATTTAAGTAATTTTCTTGGTCTTCCACCTTTAGAAGAAATAGAGTAATCTTCATAAATTAAATTAAACTCCATTAATTTTTTTATAATCTTTGAAATAGCGGCTGGACTTATATCCAAATACTCAGATAAATCCATTCTTGTTTGTTTTTGTTTCTTTGAAATTAATTCTAAAACTTTATAATCTGTATTATTTAATTTCTTCATTATTCCATCCTTAATATATTATATTGTCATTTTTAAAATATGCTTTTATTTTTAGCTTTTTTTTGTTTTACTTTTTTAACTAAAAGTATGTATAGTTTAATAATACCTCATTTTAAAAGAAAAATCAACATTCAACTTTTTTAACTTAAGTTATATTAAATTATTTATTTTTATAAAAAATTATTTGACTTTCAATTTTTTATTATATAAAAAGAGAATTTAAACTTTCATTCAAATTCTCTTTAATACCTTATTTAAAAATTCCTGCATTATTTGACACATTATCTTTAACATTATTTACATTATCCATTTTATTATATAAACTAGGTACTTGTATATCTAAACTTTCATAGTTTTTATATACATTTTCAATTTTACCATTTACCAAATTATTAATTAAAGTTATATACTTACCATTAAATACTTTAACAAATGATTCATATCCTTTATTTTCTAAATCTACAACATTATTTTCTGCATATATTTTTGAATTATATCCTACACCTAGAGAATATTTATAATCAGGATTTTTATTATCATTTTTATAATAATTATTATATACATGTATTAAACCATATCTAACTCTGGGTCCTCTTTGAACTATGTTATAGAAATAGTTATGATGTAGGGTAACCTTTAATTTACCATCATCACCTTTTTTATTATCACTAGATCCTATCAACATAGTTTTATTATGATTTCTAAATATATTATATGATACTGTTATATTATCTGCACCATCTGTTATATCAACTAATCCATCATGTTGCTCATATTTTCTTCCAAAATATTTAATTTCTTCTGTTTTAGAATCTTCAAATATACAATGATCTATCCAAATATTATTTCCACCTTTTATAGTTATACTATCATATTGAGAATTCCAGTTACCAGTTTTATCATCAAAAGGATCCCATTGTGGAAATAAATCTAATGGAGTTATGAAATGTATATTTCTTATTATTATATTATTCGTAGAAATCCTAAAATTAACTCCAATTAATTTAACATTTTCAAAGCCTACTATAGTCGTATTACTTGGTATATCTACAACTACATCCTTTTCTTGATTTTTAGAAGATTTTTTTCTTAATTCTTCTAAGTTTCCAGATATTTTATTTTTCCCCCAAGAATCAGGATTATATTCTTTCAAATAATCTTTCAAACTATATCCAGAAACTTCATAATTACTTACATCTAATTTATTTCCATTACTATCAACAGTAAAATCTATATCATTTTCTATAACTATTATTTTTTCAACATTATTACCTATACTCCCCAAAGCATCTAATAACTCTTTCTTAGTTTTAACTCTATAAATATTTTTACTATCTGCATTAGCTCCACCACTAACTCCTCCATTTAAAGAAGCATATCCATCATTTTGTGGTAAGGTTTCTCTAATCAAATTATTATAGTCTACAGAAAAGCTAACAAAAGATAACATTAAAATTAGTAAAAATAAAATTTTTTTCATTATATTTTTCCTTTCTTTAACAACTATATTTTTATATAATCTATATTTATTATACTATTTTAAATATGATAATTCAAAAAAAGTATAAAAGCAAGAAAAAGGTTCAACCTTTCATTTAAACCTTTTAAATTTCAATTAATTCATTTCCATTTTCTTTTAAATAATTCATAATATAACCTCTGATTTATTATACAATTTCCTTAAAAAATAAGTTAAATATATATAATATATTCTATTATTAATAATTTTTATGATTAATTTTATAAAAATATATTTATATAAAAAGAAAAAAGGGGCTGTTGCAATTCA
>NZ_LOHY01000085.1 GCF_001559795.1 Pseudostreptobacillus hongkongensis
ATTTGTGAAGAACCAAAAATATTGCCAATTTGAGTAAAATTTTTTATTAAAAAAGTAATAATTTTTAAGATATAAAAAGAGAGAAAATGTATTAAATCTTCTCTCCTTAAAATACCTTATTTTTAAAATTAAATTTTAATTTTATTTATTTTTTAATTTTACTTTGCTAAACTTCTTAATATCTCTAAATTCCCTTTTACCTCTACCTTTACATTAGCAGGGACTAAAACTGTTTCTCCCATATTTAAATCTAAAATTTGATCTTCATAGAAAAGTTTTCCTTTACCATTTAAAATAGAATATATTATCATATTAAAATTTTCATCTTTTAAATTTTCTTCAATTTTAATTTTTTCTATTGAATAATATGGTGTATCTGATATTTGTTTTCTCTTTTCTCCAGCTTTAAAGTTAGTATCTAGTATATTTATTTTTCTATCAAAATCTATTACATCTGCTGCAAGATCTAAATGTAGTTCTCTTTTTTTACCATTTTTTTCTATTCTATCAAAGTCATATATTCTATAAGTTATATCAGAATTTTCCTGAATCTCTGCAAATATTACACTTCCTGTAAGACTTGCATGAACAGTTCCTGGTATTACATCTATAATATCGCCTGATTTAACTGAAACTTCATTAAACATATCTGAAAAATCATTATTTTTACTTTTTTCTAAGAACTTTTCTTTGTTAAAACCTGGTTTCATTCCCATAATTAATTTAGCATCATCACTTGCATACATAATATACCAAGATTCATATTTACCTAATTCATTATGTTTTTTTAATGCAACTTCATCATTAGGGTGAACTTGTATTGATAATCTGTCATTAACATCAAGATATTTTATAAGCAAAGGGAATCTGTCTGGATGATTTTTATATATTTCTTCACCTACAAGTTCTCCTTTATATTCATCAAATAATTCTTGTAAAGTTTTCCCTTTTAAATCTCCATTTTCTACTATACTCATACCATTTGGATGAGATGAAACTTCCCAAGATTCACCATAATCTCCTGATTCTGGTAATTCTATATTTAATTTTTCTTCTAAATTTCTTCCACCCCATACTTTAGGTATAAGGACTTTTTTAAACTTCATTGGATATAGTTTCATTGTTTTTCCCTCCTATTAAAGATATAATCTGAAGTAGTGTTTTAGTCGTATCTTCAAGCAATATTTCTACATTTTCCATAGCAAAATCTAAACTCATAGGTTTATTAATTATATCTAAAACTAAATCTATTCCATTCTTATATACTTCATCTAAATTTAATTCCTTAGATCCTACCATAGCTATCACTTTCTTATTATATTTCTTAGCAATACTAGCAACCCCTATAGGCAATTTCCCATTTAAACTTTGAGAATCTATTCTACCTTCACCAGTTATTATATAGTCTGCCTTTTTTATCATACTTTCTATATTTAATATGTCCATTATCTCTTTTATTCCACTTTTCATATGACCGTTACAGTATAAAAAGGCAAAACCTAATCCTCCAGCTGAACCACTTCCACTTTTTTCTATACATTCAGGCGAAAGTTTTAATGCAAATTTTTTAATTAATTTATCTGTTTTTTCTACATCTTTCAACCCTTTTTGAGGTCCGTAAATATAGCTTGCACCGTTACTCCCACATAAAGGATTATTAACATCTGATAATAATATTATTTCTTTATCAAATATCCTTTTATCAAAATATCTTGTATCTATCCTATCTAAAATTTCCATATCTGATAACATGTATGATAATTCTTTATTATCTTTAGAATAATATCTAAGCCCCAAAGCATAAAGCATACCAAATCCTGCATCATTAATTGAACTTCCTCCAAGACCTATATATATTTTCTTGATATTCTTATCTAAAAGATATTTTATCGCCTCTCCTACACCTAAAGATGTAAGTTTATATGGATCTTTCTCATCATCTTTTAAAATTGATAATCCCACAATTTTAGCTACTTCAATAATAGCTGTATCATAATCTATATAGGCTATATCAACAATAATTTTCTTGCCATTTGCCCCCGTTACTTCTATATTTTCTATTATACAATCCTTTGAATATTTTATTGCATCTAAAGTCCCCTCACCACCATCTGCCAAAGGAACTTTAATAACATTTATACTATCATCTATTTTTTTTATAGTTTTTTCTATAACATTTTCTACATCTATTGAACTTATACTTCCTTTAAATGAGTCAAGCGCTAACAATATTTCCATAAATACCTCAATATACTTTTTATCTAATTATATCATACTTAAATTTTAAAACCCATTATTTTTACTTAATTCATTAAACCAATATCCAGATTTTTTTATTCTTCTAATTTGTGTGTCATATTCAAGTTCAATAAGACCATATCTATTCTTATATGCATTCATCCATGACCAACAATCTATAGTAGTCCATACAATATATCCCATACAATTTGATCCTTCTTGTATTCCTTTATGTAACCATTCTAAATGTTCTTTAAAGAATTCTATTCTATAATCATCTTGTATCATTCCATCTACTCTATATTTTTCTTCACCTTCTACACCCATACCATTTTCAGCAACAAACCAAGGTATATTATTGTAGTTTTCTTTAATATTTTTAGATATATCATAAAGTCCTTTAGGATATATTTCCCAACCTCTATGAGGATTCATTCTACGACCAGGCATACTATAGTAATCATAATAATATTCTGGCATAAATGGTGCATCTGGATTAGGAAGAGAAGCTCTTGCCGCAACTCTTAAAGGTTGATAATAGTTTATACCTAATATATCTACCTTATTTTGGCTTATAATATTCAATTCTTCTTGTGTGTATTCTGGTAATAAATCGTGTTTTTTAATAATATCTATAAGTCTTTTATCATATTGTCCTTTTACTGCAGGGTCAAGGAAAGAATTATTAGCAAATAGTTCTGCTATTTCTGCTGCCTTTAAATCATAAAGATTATTACTTCTTGGATACGCAGGGGTTAAATTAAGTATAATACCTATTTGACCATCTTTTACAATATTTTTGAATTCTCTAATTGCTTTAGCTGAAGCAAGTGCTATATTATATGCAACTTGAACTGCTTTTTTAGAATCTACTTCTAAAGGATAATGGTATTGTTTTAAATATCCCATTTCTACAGATACTATAGGTTCATTAAATGTTACCCATTTTTTAACTATATCTCCAAATAATTCAAAACAAGTTTTAGCATATTGTGAAAATGCATCTACAACTTTTTTACTTGCAAATCCACCAAATTCTTCTTCAAGTTTTAAAGGTGTATCAAAATGATAAAGATTAACTATAGGTTCTATACCATTTTCTTTTAATTTTGTGAAATAGTCTTTATAGAATTCTACTGCTTTTTGATTTATTTCGCCTGTACCATTCGGTATAAGTCTTGCCCAAGATATAGAAGTTCTAAAAACAGTATGACCTGTTTTTTTAAGTAATTCTATATCACTTATATATTGTTCATAAATACCTGTTGTTTTATCAGGACCTATGTTATTATGAAACTTATATGGTTCTAATTCATAATATTTATCCCATGTAGTAAGACCTTTATTATCATTTTTTACTCTACTTTCACTTTGTTCTGCACTTATTGAACTTCCCCAAAAAAATCCCTCAGGAAAATTAATCATTGTTCTTCACCTTTTCCTCTCTTTTCTTTATTAAATAATTTTCTAAACTATTTAACATTTTTATTCTTTTCTTTCTTAAAAAATATGAATAAAACATTTCCATTATCTTATTGTTATATTTTTTAAAGAATGAATCTGAAGTATACTCTTCTTTATATATTAATTTTATTAAATACTCATCTAAACTTTCTATTTTATAATTTAATTCATTTTCACCTGTATAATTTATATATTTCAAAGTATATTCTTTATTTTTATCTAATTTTATAACCTTTACTTCACTTTCTACCTTTTTACCCATTTTAGTAGTAAGTTCTTTTTTAAAAGTTAATCCTTCATGTAAAGTTTCTTTACCTATTTCTCTTTTTAAATTGTCTATTAAGAAATCATACATTTCCTCTGCTGATATTTTAAGCTCTATTTCTAATGTCATTTTTTCCCCCTAAAGTACATTATAGTACCCATTATTATTAAGAAAATACCCATATACATATTTATAATCTTTAAATTACTAGGATAAGAGATTATAGCTATCGTTCCTAATGTTATTGTAAACAATCCCCAAGTTTTCAATCTGGTCCTCCTTTTAAGCAAAAAGGGTGGAATACCACCCCTTCAACTATTTTTCTTTCATTTTATTTGCAATTAATACAAATGGTGTCCATATTACAAACGCTATAAATAGATTTAATAAAGCGATTAATGCAGCCATTATAGATCCACCTGTTGCAAAGAATGCATATAGTCCTGTAGGTAATACCCATGGAACTGCAACATAAACTGGAGGAACTATTCCTAAAACTGTAGCTACATAAGCAACTATTGCCCCTACAGTTGGTGCAAGTAAGAATGGAATTAAGTATAGAGGATTTAATACTATAGGCATACCAAATATCATTGGTTCATTAATATTAAATATTCCCATTGGTGTTCCAAGTTTTGCAACTGCACGGCTATCTTCTCTCTTAGAGAATAATAAGATAGCAATAATTAAAGCCATAGTCATTCCTGATCCACCTAATTGAAGGTAAGCATCAAATGATCCTCTTGTCCAAATGTATGGTAATGTATCTACTGTTCCACCTTTACTAATATGATCTATATTAGCTATTAATGCTGGTTGGTAAATACCATCTAATATTGGTCCTAATACATTGTGTCCATGTAATCCAAAGAACCAGAATAATTGTACTAAGAATGCTAATAATACAACTGAGAAAGCTCCTTGAGATAATCCTAATAATGGTGCTTGTATATATTGAGCTATTAAATCATTTAATGATGATCCTGTAAGTTTAACAACTAAGAATGAAATTATAGCTGCAACATATATAGCCACAACACCTGGTATAATTGAAACAAACGCTTTATTTACTGCAGGTGGTACTGAATCAGGTAATTTAATAGTTATATTTTTTAACATTAATTTAGCATAGATTATAACTGCTACTATACCTATTATCATTGCTGGGAATAATCCTTTTGCCCCTAGGTAGTCTAAATTAATATATCCCCATTGTGTAACATGAACTGTAGCCTCATTAATAGTTGTATCAAAAGATGCTTCTTGAGGTAAGAATGCAATGAATGATGCAAAAGCAACTAAAGCTCCTGCAAGTGCATTAACATTGTAAGATTTAGCTATGTTATACCCTAAACTAATAATAAATACTAATGAAAGTATTGCAATAGATGCAAACCAAACTACTCCATTTATTGATATAACTGGAGCCATAAATTCTGCAAATCCTGGGAATCCATAGTTATTTGGTAAATCTCTAAATATAACATTTAATAAAACTGCAACAGATCCTACCATAGTAATAGGTAATATAGAGATAAATGAATCTCTAATAGCAACTAAATGTCTTTGAGATGAAATTTTTGCTGCTACTGGAACGAATTTTTCTTCCATCCATTTCATAAATTTTTCCATAATCTTTTTCTCCTTATATATTTTATTATTTTCCTAGTAATTCTAATGCTGTGTTTAAAACTTTTTCTCCATTCATTGATCCATAATCAACAAAGTTTATAACACTTACAGGTATGTCTGTAAACATAGATTTCATTGATGATTCTAAATATTTAACTTGTGGTCCAAGTAGTAATATATCAATTTTACCTACATAATCTTTAGCACTGGCTTCAGCAACTGCATTTATTTCTGCATCAAGTCCTTTACTTTTTGCCGCACCTTTCATCTTTTCAACTAAAAAGCTAGTTGACATTCCTGCACTACATACTAATAATATTTTAATCATAGTATTCACCTTCCTTAAATTTCAAATTTAAATCTTGTATATTCGTTTATATAATCTATAGTTTTTTCTATATCTTCTTTATATGGATATACAGAAATACCTAACACTTTATCACCTATTTTAACCTTTTATATAAATCTATAAATTCTTTAGCATTATCCTTAGTTAAAAGAGCCATAGTAAGATGATCTTGTGCATGTACCATAATTAAATTCAATACAAATCTACCCTCATCACTAGTTTCTTTCACTATTAATTCTGTTTGTATTTCATGTGCTGCTAGGTAATATTGATTTGATTCTTTTAAACATTCTTCAGCTTTTTCAAAATCACCAAGTTTTGCATTTTGTATAGCTTCCATTGCACTTGATCTTGCCATACCGGAATTTGCTATTATCTGCATAGCTACTTCACTTAATTCTTCATAATTCATATTATTCTTCCTCCATCTTATTTAATATATTTATAAAATTATCATATGTTGGATTACTTAATATACTAAATATATGTTTATCATTATTTATTATACCCGTAAGCTTTTTATATACAATCTCATTTTCTCCATGTCCATTATTCACACACATAAATAAAACTATATTAACTTTATTCTTTTGCCAAAGTAACTTATTTTTCAATATACATACTCCAACAACATTAACATCTTTAATGACTTTGATTGGATGAGGTATTGCTACCTTTTCACTTATTTCTGTTAATCCTAGTTTTTCTCTTTCTTGAATTAAACTCTCAATATCCTTATCTATACCGTCTATTTTAGATAGCTTATTTGACATTATTTTTATCAATTCATCTTTAGTTATATCTTCTTCTATATACGTAAATAAGTCTTTTAAAAATATTTTTTCTAAATAGGATTCTTCAAATTCAAGTATTTTCTTGATCCTAGATATATCTTCTTCATTTAAAAAGTAGTCTATTTTGTATACTGGTTTTGGTAATTCAAAATCTATATCAACTAAACTAAATATTACATCTACTGTTTCAAAATTAACATCAAGTAATTCATTAACACCACATGAATTTATTAAATTAGCATACTTAGAAAATAGATTGCTATATGTATAAATTAAAAATTTAGATATACCACTTCCACTTGGACAAACTATTAAAATATTCTTTTTATTATTATCTTTAGAGTTTAATCCCTTACTCATATAAAGAATTACTGCTATATATGCTGTTTCTGCTTCAGTTATTTCTTTATTATATCTCTTTGATATTATTTTAGATACATAAGTTGCTACATTGTATGCAAGCGGCATATTTTGTTTAATATCATCAAGTAATGGATTTTTTACTCTTATACCAAATCTTATCCTAATAACTAAAGCTAATAAATGAGTGTATAAATTTTTATATAAAGTATCATCATCAGAAAGATCTATTTTAAATGTTACATTTACATAAAATATTATTTCTTGTATAAGTTCTTGAATATCTTTTACATTTGAATTCTGTATACTTTTATATGTAATAGTTTCTGTAGTCATAAATCTTATTGCAAGATATTCTATATCTGTTTCCTTAAACTCTATATCAAGTCCTAATTCTTCTACAAGGTATTTTTTTATTTCTTTAACTTGGCTTATCTTATTTTCAAACAATTCTCTATCTATATCAATAAATTCTATTTCTTTACCAAGAGTTATTCTTTGATTAGTTACATACACAGAAACAATAAATGTTTGTAAAGCTATATCGGCAACTTTTATTTTCTTTTTTTTAAGATATTTATTTAATATTTCAGCTATATCATTTATTAATTTCTTTTCCTTTTCATCTACATACATATTTTCATTTAATTTTGTCTCAATATTATCTACCATCAAGTTTCTTATATTTAATTCATCACCTTTAATTTTTAAACCATGATGAGGTTTTCTATCTATAATAAGATTATATTTTTCTATATCCTTTTCAATTTTTTTCAAATCTTGAGAAATAGTTCTAGAACTTATATATATTTTATTACTTATATCTTCCAACTTAATATACTTATCTGTATTTAACAATAGTTCTAGCAAATATGTATATCTTTCTTCTGCTGTTACAGGTATTTTTATATTATTTGTATTAAATATTTCTGTTTCTTTTAAAACTTCTCCTTCTAATATATATCCATATCTTGGACGTGAGATTATATTTATATCATTTTTTTTAAGTAAGATATCTAGTTCTTTAATATATTTTCTACATGTTCTATCTGAAATATTTAAAAATTTAGCTATTTCTATTGAACTATGATATTGCTTATCTTTTAAAATTCTATAAATTTCAATTAATACTTTTTCCACCTTAACAACACCTCCATTAATGTTATACCTCGAATTTATCAATTTTCAACAACCACTTTTTCCTTATATATACGGAATATTATTTCATATATATGACAAATATATTAAAAAACCCTAATGATATGTTTGTTGCTAAATATGGTCAAAGAACACTACAAAAATTATCATTAAGGGCTATATTATGTGATAGCGTGAATTTAAACTCTATCAGATAAATTATATCATAAAATTATTAAAAATATATACAATGGGTTGCGATTAATCTTTAAAAACTTATCACATGAGTTGCAATTGAAAATTTAAAGTACAATTTTATAATTTTTCTATTGACACATCTTTATTTTTGTGTTATTATATTAAAGTCTTGATGGGCTGTAGCCAAGCGGTAAGGCAGTAGACTTTGACTCTACCATGCGTTGGTTCGAATCCAGCCAGCCCAACCATTTTATGCGATTTGTCGCATTTTTTTTATACCTAACAAAACAAGGAGATGTCGTTTAATTACATCTCCTCTTATTTTATATTTCTATTTCTTCATAGACCATAACTTTATTCTTGTTTTCCATTACAAATCTTAAATGTTCTTCCATTTCTGCACTAATTAATGTAGGTTTTAATCCTTGAAGTTTATCTTTTAAATTAACACTATTATTAACATATGTTAATTTATAGTCTTCTAATCTTAAATATTCTACAAGTCCTTTAACGCAATCATCAAATGATCCAACCTTATCTACTAAGTTATTTTCCTTTCCTTCAACACCTAACCATACTCTACCTCCAGCTAATGGTTCTAGTTGGCTATCTGTCATAATTCTTGCATTCATTACATGAGATTTAAACTCAAAGTATATATCTTTCATAGAAGATATAATTTTTTCTTTAGAACTTTCAGAAAGTGGTAATCTAAAATCAAATAAATCATTATTTTTTGATTTTCCTACAGTTTCTATATTAATACCAACTTTTTCAAGAGTTTCATTTAATGTAGGATACATACTTACAACACCTATAGATCCTGTTAATGTTGATGGATTTGCATAAAGTCTTCTTGATACAGTAGAGATATAGTATCCTCCACTTGCACAAAGATCTCCCATAGAAACAAATATAGGTACTTCTATATTTTTTAATTCTTTATATATTTTTTCAGCTTCTAATGCACTACCTCCAGGAGAATTTACTCTTAAAATTACTCCTTTTAAATTATCAATTTCTTGAACTTTTTCAATTTTTTCTAACATATTATCATATGATATATATGGTTTATTAGATTTTTGAGGAGTTATAGTTCCTTCAGCTGTAATAACTGCGATAACATTCTTACTTTTATTTTTTTCCTTCTTATATTCACCTAAATAAGTTGTGAAATCCATAGTATCTTTAGAATAATCTATATTTAATTTATCAAAATTAGAAACTCCATCTATTAATCCAAATTCTTTTGCTTTTTTATAGTTAACAATTAATAAATCTCCATTTATTATATCATCGTATAAATCTACATTTCTTTTTTCTTTAATTTTTTCTATTAAATTTAAATAAAGTCTTTCATATATTCTTGTCAAAGTTTCTCTTTGAGCTTCACTCATCTTATCTTTATTAAAATTTTCTCCTGCAGATTTATGTGTACCTATATGTAATATATTTACTTTAATTCCTAATTTATTAAGTACAGTCTTATAATATGGCATCTTTCTAGAATAATATGATAAACTAAAACTTGATGAGTAAGAATTATACATATATATTTCATTAGCATTTAATGCAAGTAGATAATCATTATTACTTCCATAATTTGTACCTATTGCAATAATTTTCATATTTTTAGATATTTCTTTAAATACAGGTTCTAACTCTTCTAATTGTGTATTTGAAAAAGATGTATTATCTATATCTATTATTAACTCTTCAATGTTCTTTTCTTTAGCAAGATTTTTCAATCCTTCCTTAACATCATAAAATGATATTGAACTAAAGCCATTTGAAATATCTTCGTTCAAATCTTCTACAGATAAAACAATTTTTTTAACTTTCTTTAATTTTATATTCTTAGTCCCACTAGGTTTAAATTGAGCATATATTAAAGCAGCAGCTAATAATAAGATTAATATTATTACCAAGGCACTAAATATAGAATTTAAAAATGAAATTAATATTAACTTCAACATAATTTTTAACCTCTTTCTTTCTTTTTCTATATTATATCACACTTTTTTAGGTTTTAAAATTATTTGATTTTTTATTTAAAAAACAGTTTAGATAAGTTGAAAATAAACAAATTTTATAATATAAATTTTAAATTTCTTTTCTTTTTTTGTAATTTACTATTTACTTTTTGAAATTTTAAGGTATAATATATTGATAAGTTTAAGAAAGGAGCGTATGATATTTTATATCGTACTATAACTAATATGAAAAAATTATTTTTAACTTTAGCAGTTTTAAGTACAGGAGTTGTATTTGCTGCAGGACCAAAAGTTCCTTACACTCATGAAGGATTTTATTCAACAGAAAAAACTCAAAAACCTATTCACTTTGTATCTGTTGATGATATTAAGAAAAGTTTAGAAGGTAAAGGACCTATCAATGTAAGTTTTGATATAGATGACACTTTACTTCACTCAAGTGGATACTTCAGATATGGAATTGATTACTTCCAAATACCTAATGATCCAAGAGGAAAAATAAGCTACTTATACAACCAAAAATTCTGGGATTATGTTGCTGAAATGGGAGATGAACATTCAATTCCTAAACAATCAGCTTACGACTTAATAAAAATGCACTTAGAAAGAGGAGATAAAGTATTCTTCATCACAGGAAGAACTAAACACTCTAAAGATCAAAACTATACTTCAACTAAATTATCAAAAACTTTACAAAGATTCTTTGATATGCCAAATGAAGTATTCGTAGAATATACTGCTGATACACCTACTGGTGGATTCAAATATGATAAATCATTCTACATGAAAAAACATAATGTTTCATTACACTATGGAGATAGCGATGATGATATCTTAGCAGCTAGAGAATTAGGAATCAGAGGAATAAGAGTTCAAAGAGCATATAACTCAACTAATCCTCAAAAATTAAATGGTGGATACGGAGAAGAAGTTTTAATCAACTCAGCTTGGTAAAAATACTAAAAGGAGGCAATGCCTCCTTTTAATTTATCTGAATATTTCTATAAATATTGTAATTATACTTACATTGAAAAAATCTATAAACAGTGCACCTACTATAGGTACTACTAAAAATGCTAATTTAGAATCTCCATAAATTTCTTCTACTGATTTCATATTTGCTAATGCATTTGGTGTTGCTCCCATTCCAAATCCTATATGTCCTGCTGATATTATTGCAGCATCATAATTTCTACCCATTACATTAAATGTTATGTATCTTATGAATAAATAAGACAGTACACATTGAGCCGCTAATAATACAAATAGAGGAAGTGCAAGTGATGACAATTCCCATAATTTTAAAGAAATTAAGGCTATAGATAAGAATAAGTTTAAAGATATATTTTCTAATACTTGTATTTCTTTTAAAGGTAATTCATCATAAGCATAATCAGATATATTCCTTATAATCACAGCAATTAACATAGGACCTATATATACAGGTAAATTTAATCCTATCATTTTTAGACCCATATTTAAAAATGTTCCAAAACTCATACATAATAACAGTATAAAGAAAGCCTTAGCAAATCTTTCATCATTTAATTCATGTATGTCTATATTTTCAATATCATATCCTTCAAATTTTTCTTTACCTTTTAAACCATATTTATTAATTAAACTTTTAGAAATTGATGGACCCATAATAGATCCTGCTATAAGTCCAAATGTAGCTGATGCTATGGCAACACTTTTAGCAAAGTCAATATTTAAACTTTCTGCTATTGCAGTTGATGTTCCATGCCCTCCTGTCATAGGTGTTGAACCTGTCATCAATGCTATAAGTGGATTTATACCCATAATCTTACCTAATGCAACAGCTACTACATTTTGAAATATTATTAGTAATACTGATACAAATAGGAATAAAAATACTTTATATCCCCCTTTTTTTAAAAGGCTTAAACTAGCATTAAATCCAACACTTGTGAAAAACATTATCATAAAAAAGGTTTGTAAAGTTGTATCAAATTTAAATTGAACTATATTAAATTCCATTAAAATTAATGAAAGAATAGAAAATATAAATCCTCCTATTACAGGATTAGGTATACAATATTTTTGGAATATTTTAATCTTTCTTTTTAATTTTAGGTTCTTCACAAAT
>NZ_LOHY01000086.1 GCF_001559795.1 Pseudostreptobacillus hongkongensis
ATTTGTTTTTTTAATATACAGCACATTAACAAAACATTGAAAAACTCTATATTTTATGGTATAATTTTCACAGAATTTAAAAAAAGAAAAATATATATTAAGGTGGTAAAAATGACTGGTAATGAATTAAGAAAAAGCTTTATAGATTTTTTCAAGACTAAAGAACATAAGCATTTTGAAAGTGCTTCATTAATACCTGATGATAAAACACTACTTCTAACTGTTGCAGGTATGGTTCCATTTAAACCTTTTTTCCTTGGAGAAAAAAAAGCACCATATAAAAGAATAACAACATACCAAAAATGTATAAGAACTAATGATTTAGAAAATGTTGGAGTAACTCCAAGACATCATACTTTCTTTGAAATGTTAGGGAATTTCTCATTTGGTGATTATTTCAAAAAAGAAGCTATTGAATGGTCTTGGGAATATATAACTCAAATATTAAAACTAGATCCTAAAAGACTTTATGTTTCAGTATACTTAACTGATGATGAAGCATATGATATTTGGACTAAAGAAATAGGTGTACCTGAAGATCACATGGTTAGACTTGGCGATGATGATAACTGGTGGGCAGCAGGTCCTATAGGTTCTTGTGGACCATGTAGTGAGATATACTATGATACTATGAATATGGGTGAAAATAACGAAGAAATAAATGCTAAACCTGGAGATGAAGGAAATAGATTCCTTGAAATTTGGAACTTAGTATTTACTGAGTGGAATAGATTAGAAGACGGAAGTTTAGTTCCTCTTCCAGAAAAGAATATAGATACAGGAGCAGGACTTGAAAGAATAGCATCTGTTGTTCAAAATAAAGTAAATAATTTTGAAACTGACATTTTTTCACCAATTACTAATGAAATTAAAAAAGTACTTCAATTAAATGAAGACGGTCTTTCAACACCAGTTAAAATAGTTGCTGATCACCTTCGTGCATCAACTTTCTTAATTGCTGATGGTGTATTACCATCTAATGAAGGACGTGGATATATACTTAAAAAACTAATAAGAAGAGCTTATGGATCAGGAGCATTAGAAAATAAAGAAATTTTTGATAATTCAGAAACTTATTTATACAAAATAGTTGATACTATAATAGATAATATAAAAGAAGCTTATCCTGAACTTGAAGAAAAAAGAGAATATATAAAAAATATAATTAAAAATGAAGAAGATAAATTCTCAAGAACTTTAAAAATAGGTACTAATATCTTATTTGAAGAAATAGAAGAAGCCCGTAAAAATAATAGTAATAAATTAAGCAGTGAAGTTTCATTTAAACTTTACGATACTTATGGATTCCCATTTGAATTCACTAAATTTATTGCTGAAAATAATAATATAGAAGTTTCTGAAGATGAATTTAATATTAAACTTGAAGAACAAGTTAAGAGATCTCAAGATTCAAGAAACAAAACATCTGATATGATTAAAGATGAATTTATAGATTCATTCTATAAAACTCATGGTAAAACACAATTTTTAGGTTATGATAGTCTTAAGATTTATTCTAAAGTTTTACATATTAAAGAAATAGAAAATAAAATGTATGAAATAATATTTGAAGAAACACCATTTTATGCTGAAAGTGGAGGACAAGTATCTGATCGTGGTATAATAACTGATAAAAAAGAATTTACAGGAGAAATTATTAATGTAGTTAAAAAATCAGATATATTTATACACTACTTTAAATTAATAAGTGGTAATATACCTAATGTTGGAGATGAATTAAAATTAATAGTTGATGAAGAATTTAGACGTGATACTATGAAAAATCACACAGCAACTCACTTATTACATAAAGCATTACGTGAAGTTTTAGGAACAACTGTTGAACAAGCTGGATCTTTAGTTAATAATAAAGGTTTAAGATTTGACTTCTCATACTATGAAGCTATTACTCCGGAGCAATTAAGATTAATTGAAACTAAAGTTAATGATGCTATTCTTGCAAATATGCCAGTATATATAACTTATGAAAATATTAATGATGCGATTTCAAAAGGTGCTATGGCTCTATTTAGCGATAAATACGGAGATATAGTTAGAGTTGTAGATATTTCGGATTATTCTATAGAATTATGCGGTGGGACTCACGTTAAATCAACTGGTGCTATTGGATTATTCAAAATTTTATCTGAACAAGGTAAAGCAAGTGGTGTTAGAAGAATAGAAGCAATTACAGGAAAAGAAAGTCTTGCTTATTTATATAAATTAGAAAATACTATAGATGATATATCTTCTAAATTTAAAACAAGTTCTGGAAATGTTATTGAAGCTATTAATAAATCACGTGAAGAAGCTAAATTACAAGAACAATTAATTAAAGAATTACAAAGAAGATTAGTTACTTACGAAATGAGTGATCTTGTTAATGAAGCAGTTGAAATTAATGGTGTAAAAGTTCTTTATAAAGACTTTGAAAATAAGGATATAGATGAACTTAAGAGCTTAATAGATATAGCTAAGCAAAAATTAAAATCTTGTGTTGTTATATTTGGTTCAAACAATGATAAAGCAATATTCGTTGCTGGAGTTACAAAAGATTTAACTTCTAAATATCATTCTGGAAATATAGTTAAAGTAGCAGCTAACTTTGCTGGTGGAAATGGTGGAGGTAGACCTGATTTTGCTCAAGCTGGAGGAAAAGAGGGTAAATTAACTAAAGATGCTATTAATGCTGCTATAGAATATATTAAAGGACTTTAATATGAGTGTATATTTAGGACTTGATGTTGGAGATGTTAGAGTTGGTGTAGCAAAGTCTGATATGTTAGGAATGTTTGCATCAGCTTATGAAGTAATAGATCGAAACAAGGTTAATCCTTTTATTAGAATTAATGAAATAATACTTGAAGAAAAAGTAATAGGTTTAGTTGTAGGACAGCCTAAGACTAAAGATGGTCAAAATGCTATTCAGGTTGAAAAAGTAGAAAAATTTTTAAATGAATTAAAAAAACATTTAACTAATGATATACCTATATATTTCATTGATGAAAGATATACTACTAAAGAAGCAGAGTATTATTTAAAAAACTTTTCTAAAAAAAATGGAAAAGAAAGAAGAAAAGTTGTGGATATGATAGCTGCTACAATAATACTTCAAAATTTTTTAGATAAAAAAATTAAATAAAATATATAGAAAATATATACCTAAAATTACCTGGTAAAACATAGTAATTTTGTAACAAAGGTATATATTTTTTGTTTATAATAATATTTATAAAAATATTGACATCTATAAATTCTGATATATAATATTATTGATATATATTATTTTAAATTTACATTTTAAGAATCATATTATTCTAAAAGAATATCAAACATTACAGACAAATTGACAACAAAATTATAAGTTTGAGAGTCTTATTATTCTAAAGGTATATAAACATTTAACATTTCTTTTATATAACAAAAAACTACAGCTAATAGTTTAATACTGTAGTTTTTAATATCACTATAAAATTCTTTCCCTAAAATTCTAAACTCTTTAATATTTCTTCATCTATATTTCCACCAGATAAAATTATACAATTTTTCTTATTTTCAAATTTTTCTCTATATTGTAAATAAGCTGCAAATCCTATAGATCCTGATGGTTCTACTAAATTTTTTTCTTTTAAAAGTAATAATTTAATAGCTTCTTTAACATATTTTTCTTCTACAATCAATATTTCATCTAATATATATGGAGCCAATCTATAAGGTGTTTCTCCTACACCTCCTAGTAATGCATCACATATAGTTTCACCTTTTGCTGGAAAATTATCATATCTAACATTATCTTTTAAACTTTCAAACATAGAAGGTGACATTTCTGTTTGAACTCCTATAACCTTAATTTTAGAATTATACCCTTTAATATATGCACCTACTCCTCCTAATATCCCCCCTCCCCCAAGTGGAACAAAAATTTGATCTATTTCTGGATAATCTTCTAATATTTCAAGTGCAAGAGTTCCCTGACCTGAAAGAGCTAGTTCATCAGAGCAAGGGTCTATAAATACCGCATTATTTTCTCTTGAATAATTAATTGCATATTCATGAGCTTCATCATAACTTTTACCTTTTAGTATAACTTGAGGTTCAAAACTTTTAATTTTATCTATTTTATTAATACTAGTTTTCTCAGATAAAAATATTTTAACATTTGAAAAGCCTAATTTCTTACCTACATAGGCAACAGACATACCGTGGTTCCCACTAGATACTGCTACTATTTCTGTATCTTTATTCAAAGTAGTTAATTTAGCGAATGCTCCCCTTACTTTACAACAATTTAATAATTGTCTATTTTCAGTTTTAAAATATATTTCAGTATTTTTATCACTAAAATTTATAGATTTATATGTTTCTGTTCTAATTATATATTTCTTTATTCTTTCATATGAATCAATAACCATTTTATACATATTTTCCATATAATCACCTCAAGTATAGTTTAATATATTTATATATTTTTTACAAGTATAGAAAAAACTCCCACTTTCGTGAGAGTTTAATTTCATTACCATCTATATTTTAAATTTAAACTTAATTTACCTTCAGCAGAATTAAAGAATGAATTATTTACACCATTTTTCTTGTTAAATTTAAATATTCCTTCTAATTTAGGCCCTACTTCTAATCTGCCATCTACAAATCTTATAGAAGTGCCTAATGATGGAGTTAATACTAAATCATGTTGATCATTTGCATTTTTCAAATTATTAGCCTGAGCTATAACTTTATCTCTGAATTTTTCATCTTTAATATTATTTCTATAATCTATTATTTGTGGATAATAATTATCATCTATTCTTGTAACATTAATAATATAGTCTGTAAATGCTTTATATAAATCATTTCCTAAATCATTATATCTATATTCAGTCTTGAATCCACCAATTATATCTATATTTTTATCGTAGTTATATTTACTTTCAAGATTAAGTGAAGCATTTATTCCTTGTTTTTTAAGAACTAAAGTCGCATCTGTATTTAAGTCTACGTATCCATATTTAACATTTAAATCTGCCATATTACTAAATTTATCTATACTATGATTTGTTGCTTTAACTCCTAGATCTGCAAATACTGCAAAATTAGGATTTTTACTATATTTATAGTAATCATAAATATTAGCACTCGCTACAATATCTGTATCCATAAATTTAGTAGTCAAGCTATTTTTTAACCATCCAAATTGTCTGTGGAATAATAACTCTGTTCCAGTTTTTTGTAATACATAACGTAATCCTAATTCAGATTTTAACATATTATCTGAGTAATTAACTGTTGGACCTAATACAACCCAATGTTTATTCTTTTCAAGTTTATTATTTTTACCAAATACATCTAAATGATAGTCAAGATTAAATGCAACATTAAATTTATCATATTTATATTCAGCCTTATTTTCACTCATTACTGCAACAGTATTTTCTAATGTAGCAGAAAGAGGTGTTGTATTTTTTAAAACTTGACCTAACATATGCTTATATGTATATTTAGCTTTATTCTTTGTAGTAAATTTGAAATCACCCATCATATATTCTGCACCAACTTTAAGTTCAGGAGTATGAGTCATATCTCCTTTATTTCCTTTATATGTTTTAGTTGCTTCTGTAATATCTTGTGATAAAACTTGACTATTTATACCTAATTTATAGTTCAAATCACCTGTTAGTTTTAGATTTTCAATACCAGTATATACTGCACCATTTTCAACTTTTAAATTAATAGTACGTGTATCTTTAACATTTTCTGCATTTTCTTTTGATAATATAGTGTCTAATTCTACTTCACCTAAATTAGTTAATTTTAAGTCTTTATTTAGCATAGTTTCAAGTTTTCCATTTACTTTCAACTTACCTAATGACTTGTAATTAGTTGAATCTAATAAATTTCTTACAAATCCACTAGCCTTCATATTATCATTAATATTACCATTTAATTTAACAAAACTTTCAACTGTTGCATCTTCAAAATTTTTACTTGAATAATTTAATCCACCTATTAAATTAACTTTATCAACTTTACCATGCGTAACTACACCAAATACTAAAGTATGTTCTGGTTTATGTAATTTATATCCATTTTCTTCTAAATATCCAACTTTTTCATCTTTATTAAAATATCTCTTAGAATCAAATTTATTTTTAGCTTTTAAATGTGCAACAATTGCATCTTCTAAAATAAATTTTGATTCAACAATCTTATTATTAACATTCTTTAAAGTTTTAGTATATCCATGTTTAGTACCTAAATTTACTGTTAAATCAAAATCTTCACTTACTTTTGAATCAACTCTCATACCTACATAGTAATTACCAAATGCATCAAATACTAAATTTTTTCCAAAATCTTTTTTTAATACATCTCCTTTTGTTCCAACAAATACAGAAACATCATTACTATCAGTAAAATATGCTTGTAATTTAGTTTCTTTAAATAATTTTGAAGTACTAGGAACCCCTTTATGATTAAATCCATTTGAAGTGTATCCATTTTGAACACTACCTGTAGTAGTTACTTCCAAATTACCATTAAAATTATCAGCTAAACTTATAACAGAAGTTAAAGCTATCATACCAAATAATACTTTTTTCATCATTTCTCCTCCTAATGTGTATTTCAATATTAGTATAATATGATTTTTCTGTTTGTCAATAGACATTAATATAAAATAACAAAAGAAATTGCATTGTGTTCAGTATGACTTATGCTTACATCTCCATTTATTTTTTCACCTGATATTAAAATATATGGTTTCCCATTTTCATCATTTAAAATTTCTGTATTTCTCATAGGAATTTCTATACCTATTCCTTTTGCTTTAAAATATGCTTCTTTAGCTGCAAATTTCCCAGCATATGATTCATACTTATTTTTCTTATTTTCACAGTATTCTATTTCCTTAGTACTAAAAACATTTGTTTTAAAGTTTTCTGTTCTTTCAATTGCTTTTTTAATCCTTTCAACTTCTACTATATCAGTTCCTATTTTATACATATTCCGTACACCTTTTTAGCATTTTCTGTAGTAATTCTTTTTACTTCTTCTACATCCATATTTTTTATTTCAGCTATCTTATTAACTACATATTCAACATAAACAGGATTATTTGGTTTACCTCTAAATGGTACTGGAGTTAAATATGGTGAATCTGTTTCTATAACTATTCTATCAATAGGCATTTTTTCAACCATCTCATGTCCTATCTTATTATTCTTAAATGTTACTGTTCCACCAACACCTACATAGAATCTATCAAGTATAGGTAACACTTCCTCATAACTACCAGGATAACAATGCATAATTCCTCTTAATTTCGGATAACTTTTAACTATTTCTAGTGTATCATCTAAAGCTTCTCTTGTATGTATTACTATAGGCAAATCATTTTCTATAGCTAACTCAATTTGTTTTTTAAATCCTTCTTTTTGAACTTCAATAGGATCATTCATCCAATGATAGTCAAGCCCTATCTCTCCTATCGCAACTATCTTATTATTATTTTTTGATATATTAATTAATTCTTTCATCTTATCTTCATCATATTTAGATATATCACAAGGATGATAACCTATAGTTGCAAACATTTTATCATTATTATTTGCATATTCAATACAACTTAATGATGTTTCATAATCACAAGATATATTAACTATAAAGTCTAGCTTTTCATTAATTTGTTTTATAATTTCATCTCTATTTTCATCATATGTATCATCATAAAGATGTAAATGTGTATCAACTAAATTTTTCAATTTATACACCTCCTAATTGATATAAATAATTATGACACAAAAATTAATAACAGTCAATAAATAGAATTTTTTTGAATATTGTGAAATTTAGATGTTATCATATAAAATATAGATTATATGTAGAAAATTTTTATAGTAAAAAAATAACACCGCTATAAAAGTGTTATATATCTAGTTTATTTCTTATTATATTATCAACTACTTCTCTTACTACTAAACATTGTATATTCTAGCATATTTAGTATTACCTTATCTGTATTATCATCACTTTATGTAGTTGAACTGTTTAATAATCTTTCAGTATCTCTTAAAGGTTTTCCCTCTCTTCCTTTTAATGGCTTCCAAGCATTACCATCAGGATCTACTCCCCTATGAAATCTATACTTTACTTTATTTTGCATAGCTGTTGCAACTTTTCTCATTATATCTTTTTTAACTTCTATATCTAAATCTTTGGGTATCTTAATACCTCTTATTTTTTTATTTCTATGTTCATATTTCTCCTAAAAATAAAAAATAGAGCCTTTTGATTGTAAGCTCTACTGTATCTACACTTATAATGTCCACCAATGTCAATTATAATTTGTATCCTTTTTTCATATTATCCATGTATAGTTTTTCATTTTTAAAATATACTTCTGGTAACAATTCTAAAATACTACAATTATTTTTTAATGCTTCTCTAAGTAAAGCAGCAATATCAAATTCAGTATATCCTCTAGGGAAAAAATCAAAATATAATTGTTTTTCATCTTTATGTTTTTCATAATATTCCCTTAAAATATTTATGTTATTTATATCTTTAAAAGTATATTCTTCAACCAATAATAAATACATTTTAATTACCTCCTAAAATATTATTTAACAACTCAAAGTATATTTCACAAGATTTAGAGAAATATCTATTTATAAGTTCATAACTTTCTATATTAGTAATCAAAGAGCTTATAACTTCTGTAAAAAATTCAATTGATACTTTAGTATCTTTACCTATATTTATATACTGACTTCTTATATTTATATAAATTATTTCATCAGCTATACTACTTAAAGTATCCTTATCATTCACATCTATTCTCAATGAATTAATAATATCATTTTTATAGTCTAATTTGATTTTTTCAAATTCAAGAACTAACATTTCATAAATACTTTTATTATATTTTTTACTAATAAATACCTCAGAATAAAGTAAATCGTTATCTTTAGATATATCCTTATATTTTTCAAAGTAAGCTAAACGATCTATATTATGCCCTAATTCATAAAATAAAACATCGTAAGGTTTTGCAATATCCGTCCCATTTAATATATCATCTATACTCAAATTAATTCCTGATACTTTATCATTTATTCTAGGTATATCAACTGGACTAAAATCAAGCTCCACTATAGTAACCTTATTAAAATCCTTCTATACTTTTTATTATTCTTTTGTTTCTTTAACCTCTAATTTTCATCTATTTTAGGTTTATACGTATTATTTGAATTATTATTTTGCTGTTTATTTTCTTTTTTAGCTACATCAATTATATTATCATTTTCTGTATCTAAACATGAACATCTAATAGCAAAACCTATTAAACTAAACTCTCCCTTTTATCATACTTTAAACTCCTTTACATATGTTTTTAGCTTTAGTATAACACAATCAAAATTAATTTGCATTATAAATTATAAAAAAAACGTATCTAAGTCCATTCTTAGATACGTGTAAAAGACTATTTAATATATGCCTTCATTGTCCATAATAATTTTTCATATTCTAATATATGAGAATCAAGTTCTGCACTTGTTCCATAATCTTTTTCTTCATCAGTAATTTCTTTTAATACTCTTACTGAATTTAATAAGTATTCAGTATCAGAAATTAAATGTTTTAATGCTTCTTTTACTGTAATATCTTCATCATTTGCTTCAACAATCTTAGTAATTTCTAAATATTTTTTAGAAGTTCCATAAGGTCTTCCACCTATAGATAATATTCTTTCTGCAATTACGTCTATTTTTTCATTAACTGCATCATAGATTTCTTCAAGTTTAGCATGAACTGTAAAGAACCCTTGTCCTACTACATTCCAATGATAATTTTGAACCTTTCTATAATAAATATTTAAATCTGCTAAATATTGGTTTAAAGCCACTATTGTTTTTTCCATTTTATCCTCCTAATCTCTATCTTTCATTTTTTCTTTATATTTTCTTACTTGTCTTTCAAGTGAGTCTGCTAATATATCTATAGCAGAGTATAAGTCATCTTTTTCTTCCTCTACTCTAATAGTTTTGTTAGGTACTGAAGTTAATGCTATAGCCCTATATACTTTACCTTCAGACTTAGTATTTTCAACAGTTAAAGTAACATGTGTTTCAGTTATATTTTCAAGATATTTAGTAATTCTTGAAATTTTTGTTTCTACATATTCCTTTAAGGATTCTGTCATTTCTAAATGTTTTCCGCTTATTATTATTTTCATAATAACACTTCCTTCCTAATATATCTATCTATCTATATATATTATACACTATTAATCTAATTTTATCAACTCACCTTTAACTAAACTATATTTATCTCTAGCTAGATTTGCAAGTTCTATACTATGTGTAACTATTATTATTCCCTGACCTTTTTTATTAAGTTCGACAAATAAATTATTTATTAATTCACTTGTTTCACCATCCAGATTACCAGTTGGTTCATCTGCAAGTATTATGTCTGGTGAATTAATTAAAGCTCTAGCTATTGCAACTCTTTGTTTTTCTCCTCCAGATAATTCTTGAGGTCTATGTTTTAATCTATGACCAAGTCCAACACTTTCTAATAGTTCTATGGCTCTTTTTTCTATTTCTAATCTAGATATATCATCTCTAATTAATGCAGGCATCATAACATTTTCAACTGCATTAAATTCATTTAAAAGATAATGAAATTGAAAAACATAACCTATATTACTATTTCTTAATTGAACTAAATCATTTTTATCAATATCTTGATTGTTAATCAAAATTTCACCACTAGTTTTATTATCTAAAAGTCCCAAAATATTTAAAAGTGTTGTTTTACCACTCCCAGATTTTCCTTGTATAGAAACAAAGTCACCATTATTAAACTTGAAATTTATATTTTTTAAAACTTCAATTTTTTCTGATTTTGTTTCATATATTTTATTTACATTTTTTAATTCTAACATAAAATGACCTCTTAATTATTATACTTTATAGCATCAGTTGGTTTCATCTTAGATGCTTTCATAGATGGAAGTATAGTTGAAAATAGGATTAAAATAAATGCAACTAAATATATTATAGATAATTCTATAAAGCTAACGCTTACAGGCAAAGTATCTAAATAATATGTAGTTGTAATATAGTATTTAAAGATTACTTTAAGTAAAATTATAACTATAGGTGATAATATTATAGATAATATCATACCAGAAACTCCTATTATCATACCTTCATATACAAATATTTTTAAAACATTGCTATCTGAATATCCCATAGCCTTTAATATACCTATATCTGATATTTTTTCTCTAACTATCATATTTAAAATTACAGATATGGCAAAAGATGCTATAAGTACTATCAAACTAAGTATTGCAACTAAAACAAATTTTTCAAAATTAATTGCACTTAATAAACTTTGATTATCCATATTCCAACTATGTACAAATACTTTATCTCCTAAATTATTATTAATATTATTTACTAATTTATTTATATTTGATATATTAGTTGGATTTTTAATATTAATTGAAATATTTGTAGCAATTTCTCCTTTTTCCTTTAATAATTGCAATGTCTCTAAAGGAAGTAATAAAAGTTCTGAATCATATGTATAATAACCAGTTTTAAATACACCAGTTATTTTAACTCTTATTTCCTTAGTATCTGTTGTTATTATATTAATTTCATCTCCAAGTTTAGTGCCCGTTTTATTTAAAAACTCATTTCCTACTAATACTCCTGTTAAATCTGAATTAGATTTAACTCCTTCTATCATATTAATATCTAATAATTCTAAATTAGTCCCTATTATTAAACTAGTTGTTGATAATCCATTGACATTAACCAGTCCTTGTGTTTCTATTCTAGGATTAACTGTTTTAACATCATATTTTTGTAATTCTTCTACTATTTCTTTATATCCTTCTTCATAATTTTCATACACACTAACATTTATATGTGGTGAAAGAGATAATATAGAATTTAACATATTATTCTTCAAACCATTAGAAATAGATAAAGAAACAACAAAAACAGTAAGTGATATAGCAACACCTAATATTGATACTATACTTTGAAATTTTCTATCAATGATATGCCTTTTAGCAATAAAAAATTCTACCATTTTTACCTCTATTCTGAAAATTCTACTTTTAGATTAGTTAATTCTGATATTTGTTTTATAAACCTTATTTTATATGAAATATTAAGTCTAAACATATATTCTGATCCATCTTTTGAAACTAAAGATAATGCTTTTTCATACTTTGAACCTCTAAACTTAATATCTTTAATAGTTAATCTTTTTATATCAGATATTATTATTTTCTTTTTACCAGTATTTATATAGTTTTCATCTATAACTACTATATAATTAAAAATTGTATAAAGATTGAATAATATATATACTATTAAAAGTAACTCAAGTACTAATCTTAATACTAGATTTGAATCTATACTAGAAAAATTCATTGTTGTAAAAGAATATATAAGCAGCATAAAAATACAAACTATTAGTATAAATGATCTAAAAAAATACATTATTGATAATCTATATTTGAATTCTTTTTTAGGATTTTCTATATACTCATTTTCTATTTTAGTTTTTAAAGTTTCATTTGTTTCTAAATTAAACATTTTATTCACCTTTTTCCTCAGTTTTAGATGTAGTCACATCATTTCCTTCTTCTTTTTGAACTGTACCTGCTTCTTCATCTACTATTTTATATATAGTTTCTCCTTCTTTTTTTAGATTCAACTTATCTCTTACAAATTTTTCTTTATTTATTCCTTCTCTAGCATCTTCTAATTCTTTTTGGATTTTCTCTTTTTCTTCCTTTAATTTTTCATATTTTGCATTACTTTCTGCAAGTTTTAATTTCATTTCACGAGTTTTTAATATATTATCATATATTCTATATGATAAACTTGCTGTTATTAGAAATAAAACTAATACAAAAATGTATAGCCAACGCTTAGATTTCATTTTTTACTCTCTTTCTTTTTCTTTTTAATCTCTTTAATAACCTTTAAGAAATTATCTAGATTATCAAATTTATTATATACAGAAGCAAATCTAACATAAGCTACTTCATCTAAATAAAATAGATTTTCCATTATTATATCTCCAAGCTTAGAGCTTTCTATTTTACCATTATAATTAGTTAATATATCTCTTTCTATAT
Source organism: Pseudostreptobacillus hongkongensis (assembly GCF_001559795.1). Classification (NCBI taxonomy): domain Bacteria; kingdom Fusobacteriati; phylum Fusobacteriota; class Fusobacteriia; order Fusobacteriales; family Leptotrichiaceae; genus Pseudostreptobacillus; species Pseudostreptobacillus hongkongensis. The sequence goes on from NZ_LOHY01000086.1 coordinate 13,172, forward strand.
CATCTATTAAAACATCTATTTTAGAATTATCATAATTTCTTTTAACTAAAGATCTTACTATACCTTGATAAACTTTATTTCTATCATATTCTTCTATTTCACCGTTTGTCTTAATTATATATATAGGAAGATTGTATATTTTTTCAGAAGTATTAAACCTTTTTAAACACTTTTCACATTCTCTTCTTCTTTTTATAGAATTACCTTCATTTTGAGCACGGCTATCTATAACTCTTGTATCATGATTACCACAATATGGACATTTCATACTTACACCTATTTAATTTCCATTTTTTTAATTATTTCTATAACTTCTTCTTCAGAACTAGCATTTAAAAGATTTTCCGTAAATGATTTATCTTGAGCAAATCTTGATATTCTAGCTAATAAAGTTAAATATTCTTGACTCATACTATTAGGTGTTAAAAACATAAATACTAAATTTACCTTTTCTTCATCTATAGATTCATAATCTATACCTTCTTTATGTATACCTACACCCATAACTATTTTTGTTACAAAATCAGTTTTAGCATGTGGTATAGCTACAGATTTCCCTATTCCAGTTGATCCAATTATCTCTCTATCAAGTAAATCTTCAAATGCTTTATCCTTATCTAAAATATATTCACTATCTTTTATTTCTTTAAACATTTCTTTAAGTAATGCATTTTTTGTTTTAGATTTTAAATCCAAGTTGATTTTGTAAATGTTTTTATAAATATTATCCATTTTATATCTCCTATTCAATATATATTTTTTTATGATCTATATTTATTCCAAAATAGTTATTAATATATCTTTCAAAATATATCAATATTCTTTTTAAATCAATAATTTCTATATTATCTCTATTTTTACCATATTTAACATACATATCATACTCTTTTAATAAATTAGTATTTTTAAATAATATATCTATATCAAATATACCTAAATTTATCATTATTCTTCTTAAATAAGTTATATATATGTATAGTGTAAATTTAGAATCCAATGTTTCTTCATCTAAATTATTAATATATTCAAGTATTTCACAATTAATATTATATAAATCTTTATCTCCATATTCATAAGTAACTATTTCACTCAACACATGGACTATATAAAGACTCATCTGTAATTTGTATATATTTTTCATACAATTTTTATATTGTTTTTTTAAAATAGCATTTTCAACTGTATATGAACCATTAATCTCTTTAAACTCAAATTCTGATATACTTGTGGGCATTAGCGCTGCTTGTTCTCTTTTCTTAGATTTTCTTATACCATAAATTATAGCATTTATTTTACCATAATTTCTAGAAAATAGAGTAAGTATAACATTTGCACCTTTATCCTGTTTATTTAAAATAATAGCCTCATCTTCTATAATTTCCATTAATATTCTATAGTATAGTCATATATTATACTATTTGACTCAAATTTGATTTTTGTTGGCTTATTATTTAAATAATTTTCAAAATATATTTTATAATCTTTAGCTATTATATTTTTTAAAATTCCATTTTCAAAAATATATTTTTTATTACCTTTAGTTTGAGTTTTTGCATCTTCAAGATTTGCAAGATCCGTAAGTATAGAGTAAAGACTTTCATCTTGAGATCCCACACTTTGATTAACCGTTTGTTTAAGTTTAGGTGAATAAAGTGTTTTCTTTCCTTTTGAATAAGTATAGATTTCTCCACTATTTAACTTAGGCTCAACTACTTTAAGCTCTAACTTTAATGGTTTATATACTAAATTATACACTTTTTTCTTTTTACTATTATTCACTACAGAATTTTCAGTAACTTTTGCACTAAATTCCGTTTGTAAATAATCATAAACTTTTGCATATGTTAATGTCGTTATTAAACTTAAGATTAAAATCATTTTTTTCATTTTAATCACTTCTTTCTTCATTTATTTTTTCTATAAGTTTTAATTTAGATCTATCATATTTATATACTACTACTGTATCTAACTTACTTACATCTATATTCATCTTTAATATTAATTCTTTATTTTCAATTAGATTAATACTATTTAACATAGTATATTTACCTAAATTTAAACCTTTAGGGTATAATTCACTTACTCCTGAAGTTTTAATATCAAATACTCTAATTTTTTCTGCATCTTCAACATTAAAATTATTAATTACAAATTCTGAATTTCCTTTACCTCTTAATATTCCTTTTATAAATGAATTTACTTCAACAGACATTCTAAAATTAGAATTTGAAAGTAAATGTACTTCAGAATAATCAGTATTTACTTCATTAATTTTACCTATTATATTCCCATTACTAAACACAGGCAAATTAGTTTCTATACCATCTTTTGAACCTTTATCTATATATATTACACCGTCATCAAATAATGATGAAATAAGTATAACATCAGATATTATATATTCTGAATTAGATTCATTTTTTAAATTTAAACTCGCTCTTAATTCTGAATTTTCTTTTTTTAAATTTTCATATTCTGAATTTTTAGATTTCAAAATTTCTAATTCTTGTTTTAATTTCTTATTTTCTTCTACTTGTGTATCAAGATTTCTAACTTGTCCTAACTTATCTTGATATTCCTTAGTTATAGAATATATATTACTTCTAGTTTTAACTATATTAAAGTTTATATTACTTAAAGCACTAAAAGTAAAATTACTTATAGATGCTCTAAAAAGAATTATTACAATGAATAAAAATACACCTAAAACTAATCTCCTTACTATTTTTCTTCTATGATTTTTCATTTAATCACCTAATACATTCCGTTCATTTGCTGATTATTATTTAATTCACGTTTAGTAACAACACTAACTTCTGTAGTTAAAAGTAATGCAGCAATAGAACTTGCATTTTGAATAGCAGAACGAGTAACTTTAGTAGGGTCTAATATTCCTCTTTCAAACATATCTACATATTCTTCTTTTAATGCATCATATCCATGGTTTATTTCTGAATTTAATACTTTTTCTATTACAACTCCTGAATCCAATCCAGAGTTTATAACTATTTGTCTTAATGGTGCAAAAAGTGATTTTTTAAATATTTCTACACCTATTCCTTCTTCACCATCTATACTATATTCTTGCATATCTTTATATATTTGAATTAAAGCAGTTCCTCCACCTGCAACTACACCTTCTTCAACTGCAGCACGAGTTGCATTCAATGCATCTTCAAGTCTCATTTTCTTTTCTTTCATTTCAGTTTCTGTAGCTGCACCTACCTTAATAACTGCTACACCTCCTGAAAGTTTTGCAAGTCTTTCTTGTAATTTTTCTTTATCATATTGTGATTTAGTTTCTTCTATCTGAGATTTTATCTGATTAATTCTTTCCAATCTTTCATCTGAGTTTCCCCTACCATCAACTATTACTGTAGATTCTTTAGTTACTCTAACTCTTCTAGCTGAACCTAAGTCATCTAAATCAGTATCTTCAAGTTTTAATCCTTTTTCTTCTGACATAACTATAGCTCCTGTAAGTATAGCTATATCCTCAAGCATAGCAACACGTCTATCTCCAAATGCTGGTGCTTTAACTGCTACAACATTTAACGTACCTCTTATCTTATTAAGTACAAGCGTAGATAAGGCTTCTCCTTCTATATCCTCAGCTATAATTAATAAAGGTCTTGAATTTTCAACAACTTTTTCAAGTATTCCTATTATTTCTTTCATAGAACTAATTTTTTTTGAAGTTATTAGTATATATGGATTTTCAAGTTCAGCACTCATTCTATCTGAATCTGTAACCATATAAGGTGAAAGATACCCATTTTCAAATTTCATACCTTCTACAATTTCCATACTTGTATCAAGAGATCTAGCTTCTTCAACAGTTATAACCCCATTTTCTCCTACTACTTTCATAGCATCTGCTATTAATTTACCTATAGTTTTATCTGCTGCTGAAATAGAAGCAACTTGTTCTATTTCACTATTATCTTTTATAGCTACTGATCTTTCCTTTAATTTCTCTATCGCTACACGTGTAGCATTTTCTATACCTCTTCTAATAAACACCGGATTAGAACCTGCCTGTATCATTTTAGATCCTTCTTTTATTAAACTTTGAGCTATTACTGTAGCTGTTGTAGTACCATCACCTGCAACATCATTTGCTTTTATAGCAACTTGTTTTATTAATTCTGCGCCTAAATTTTCACTAGGATCATCAAGTTCTATTTCTTTTGCAATAGTAACACCATCATTAGTAATTAATGGCGCACCATATCCTCTATCTAAAACTACATTTCTTCCACGTGGTCCTAAAGTTATCTTAACTGCATTAGCTAAAATATTAACTCCATTTTCAAGTGCTTTTCTTGCATCATCATTGAATTTAATAACTTTACTCATTTTTAAAATCCACCTTTGCATAAACATCTTCTAAATTTACTATATATTTAATTTCATCTCCATTTCTAACTTCCATAGAAGCATCAATGTCAAATATTACATATTCATTAACACTAATATCTGTAACCTTATCTGAAACTTCTAATACTTTTGCAAAATTTTCTGCTATTTTATTATCATCAAAAAGTATTAATCCAGATTTAGTTTTATTTTCAAATTTAACTATTTCTACCAATATTCTATTTCCTAAAGGTCTTATTTTCATCATACTTCCTCTCACTATATTTTCTATAAATTATACCATATATATAGATATTATTTCAAATAAATAATAGTATATATATGTATTTTCAAATTTATTTTAAAGAAAATATATAATTAATTATTATGTAATTAACTAAACTATACATATATATACTTCCCTAACAAAAGAGGCTGTTGCAATTC
>NZ_LOHY01000087.1 GCF_001559795.1 Pseudostreptobacillus hongkongensis
TGAATTGCAACAGCCCCTTTTTAAAAATTATTATCAGAAAAATTATTATAATTTCTTATTTTTTCTCTCTCCTTTTCTAATTCTTTCTTTTTATTTTTTTCTTCTCTTTCCCTTTTTAAATTTTCATACCATTCATTATAATCATCTTTTGGAAGAGTATTTTCATTTTCTGAATTTTTATTATTATCAATAATAGTTTCAGTTTTTTCAAAAATATTTTTAATATAATAAATCTCTTTTATTTGTTTTAAAATTTTATATATACAAAAAATTACAACTATATAAAAAATAAAATTTAAAAAACTATTATCTGATATGTATTTGTGAAAATAAAATAAAAATTTCAACCCTAATCCCCAAATAATTATATACCAAATACAACCTAAAAAAATAAATATTGCATCTATTATTTTACCCATAAAAACTCACCTTCCACCTCTATATACTTTATATATAGTGGTTAAAATCATCTATTTATAGTACTTCTCACCACTCTATTTAAAATATATGGTGGCTATCTTTCAAAATTTTTATTTTCTTTTTTCCTATCCCAAGGACTTTCATTTTTAGTAGTTTGTTGTAAAAATTCTTCTAACTCATCTTCTTTTAAGAAATGTTTTGTTGTTTCATTCTGCCTATCTATTAATTTATTTAGTATAATTTCTTTATTATTTTCATCATCATAAAAATCAATAAGTGCTTGAGCTAACTCTACATTTTTAAAATTAACTGTAAAAGGAGCATACCCTTCTTTTATTAATATACCACACATTAAAATTTGAGCAGTTCTCTTATTACCATCTCCAAAATATTGACTCTTACATAAATCCAAAAACAACTCTATTGTTCTTACGCCTTCTTCATTACTATTAAAATATTTATTTATCGTTTTAAAAAAATCATAATCTAAATCACTTGGATTAGTACCAGTATGCTTAGAACCCGCTATTTTTATCCCATATTCTCTAAATCCGCCTAAATTATCCCAATTATCTTGATTTGCCACAAGTCTATTTAAATGACAAAATATGTCTTTATCTAAAAAAAAATCATTATCTTTTATTTTTTCTAATACATAATCTAGACCATTTTTTAAGTTTTCTACTAGTATAATATCTTTCGTCCTTACACCTTTAGGAGCTATACCTAATATTGTACTCGCTGTTTCTAAAAATGTCATTTGATTTCCTTCAGATAACGAAGCATTATATATTAACTCATCAAAAATTTTATTTGCTACAGTCATAGCTCTATTAAAACCTATTTTATACATTTTCACTCACTTTCCACCTCTATACACTTTATATATAATGGTTAAAATCATTTATTTATAGTACTTCTCACCACTCTATCTAGAATATATAACGGCTATATTTCAAATCCTTATCATTTTTTTATATGCCAAGTATTATTTCTTTTAATTTCTATTTATATTGCAATTATTTCCCATGCACCTTCTCTTGTAATTTCCTTATTTAATGTTAGTTCATAATTACTCATATCATCATCTCAATATATTATACCATAATTCATAAATTTCTGTATATAAAAACCACTCTATGCAATGTATAGAATGGTTAAAATCATTTATTAATAGGCTTTTGCAAGGTTTAAATAATCTCCATTTATTACTAATTTCATTTTTTGTTTATACTCTTTTTCTTTATATTTCAAATCAAATTCAACAAAATTTCCTTTAAATAATTTTTCTGCTTTAGATTTCGTTATTTTTAAAATATTATCAAAGTATTTATACTCTGATGGTATATTTCTTACTTTTCCCTCAAAATAACCTTTATAATAAGTACCTTTTTCACTTTTAATTTCTAATACTTCTCCTTCTTTTAAATCTTTAGGATTTTTATTAGTCGAGAAACTATTATCAATTTTTTTATGATCCATTGATATAATTCTATTTATATCATCTAAAACATACTTAATTAATGCTTCTTTCCCTACTTTTCCATCTTTTATATCTTCTTGTATAACATACCACAATGCTGTCATATCAGCTGCTTTAAGTTCTTCAGGTAATGTTTTTAAATACTCTATCGCAAGTGCTGTAGATTTAATATTTTTACCTTGATATTCTAAGTAACCTTTTTTAAATAATCCTTCAATTATTGATGCCCTTGTTGCTGGTGTCCCTATAGAACCACTTTCACCTTTTTTATCCTTATCCTTCTTCAATAATATTTCCTTTATTTTAGGATCTTTTACATATTTAGATATACTTGTCATATCCTTTAAAAGAGTTGCTTCTGTATATGCTTTTTTAGGTTGTGATTCTCTTTCTTCTATTTTATAATCTTCTTTTTTAGTTTCAATATTGTATATTCCTTCTTTAATATTTGATAAACCGGTCATTTCATCATTTTCTTCTTTATCTTCAGAATAAATAACAGAATATCCTTTATCTAAAATTTTAGAAGATGTAGCTTTAAATATATTATCTTCAACATTTAATATTCCTTCAGTTTTTTCAACCTTTTTCTTTGTCATAAATTGAATAACATATCTTTTAGCAATTAATTCATATATATTCTTTTCTTCTTTATTAAAAGATGAAATATCTCCATTTAAAGTAGGAATTATACCATGATGTGCCGTAATATTTTTATCATTAAATGCTCTTGATTTATTTTCTTCACTATAATTTACTTTAATATTTACCTCTAAGTTTTTAATGACAATCGGTAATAGTTTGGGTGCTTCTTTAAAATGTTCTTCAGATAAATATTCACAATCAGATCTATTATACGTAATTGCTTTATGCTTTTCTCTTAAACTTTGAGTAATATCTTGTGTTTTTTGTGCTGAATAACCATACTTTTTATTAGCTTCTATTTGTAAATTTGCTAAATTAAAAGGTAAAGGTGTTGATTCTTCAACCACTTTTTTACTAATTTCTAATTTACCATTTTTATTATCTAATTTGATTATTATATTTTCTAAAATAGATTTATCTAGTACCTTTTCTATATCTTTATCTTGTTTGTATTTTAAATTTATATCATTATTTTCAACATTTGTATTTAAAAATAGTTCATAATATTTTTCTTTAATATGATTTTTTATTTCATTATCTCTATTAACAACCATAGCAAGTGTTGGAGTTTGTACTCTACCAATTGATAATACATTCCCTGTATTATTATACAAAGTAAAAAATCTTGTTAAATTAATTCCTACTAATAAATCTGCTATAGATCTTGCTTCGGCAGCAACACCTAATGACTTATACTTTTCATTAGATTCAATTTTTGTAAATGCTTTCTTTATAGATTCAGTATTATTATCATTTATAAGTATTCTTGATACTTTACCTTTATAGTTTAAGTATTGTATTATTTCATCAATTAAAAGTTGACCCTCATCATCAGGATCACCAGCATTTATAACTTCATCTGCATCTTTGATTAATTTTTTTATATTATTCACTAATTTACCTTTACCATCAATAATTTTCTTTTTCCAATTTTCAAAATTAATAGGTAAATCTGATAAATCCCATTTTTTATATTTTTCATCATAATCTTGTGGATCATATAGTTTAAGTAAATGACCCGCTGCCCACGTAACACAATATTCTTCTACTTCTATATATCCATCTTTTTTATTTTTTGTTCCAGGAATAGCTTCTGCTATGGCTCTTGCTAATTCTGGTTTTTCTGCTATTATTAATTTCATATTATTTAACTTTTCCTTTCTAATCACACTATAAAAAGTATAGAGTGGTTAAGGTATTATAAATAAACCATTCCACCCTCTCTATACTTAATATATATTGGTTATCTTTCCATTTCAGAATCTTTTTTTCTATTATCCCAAGAGCTTTCTTTTATGTCATTAGTATTTTCTTTAGCTTTAACTACTTCTTTATATTTATCTATTACATATTCAGCTGCTTTACTTGATTCTATCATCACACTTCCCATAACTCTATTTACTAAATCCTTATCAATATTTGAAATCCATTCTTGTATATTTTCTTTATTCTTTTCAAAAGTTGTTGAATCTTTTCTTAAATCTATTCCTAATTCAGATTCAATAATTAATTTTGAATACTCAGTTATTAGCTCTTCTTTAATAAAAGTATCCTTATTTACAAATCTATTACATTCTTTTGCACTTGATCTAATTGTTGCATGTAATAAATTATCTAAATATTCATTTTCATTCTTACAATTTTCCATATTAGGTATTGAAATATAATTATCCTTGCTTGAATAAAATGCTTTATCAGAACTATTTTCAAAAACTTTAATTCCCGATGCTTTTTTTATATCTTCAATAATATCTTTAACCTCTTTTTTATCACGCAAAGTATTAACAAATGAATTTTTAATATCATTTTCTTTATCATGTGCATATACTTTTGTAACACTATAAATATTTCTATAAGATAATTTATTATTATCATTATCTTTATAACTTACCTTAGCATTTTCACTTCCTTTAACAACATACAGATCATTTGCTTTAATCTGTGATTGAGTTAAAATTCTATTATCTATTATTTTACTTTCAGTTAAATACATTGCAATAGCAAATCTGTTAAACCCCTCATATTCTCTACCAGTTAAAGCATTTGTTGGAGTAAAAACTTTAATACTACTGTTTTCATCCCAAATTTTACCTTCATTAATATTAGAGATCATTTTATCTATTAATTTTTCTTTAGCTTCTGCAATAACTTGTATTGTACTCTTTTTTTCAACTTCAATATTTTCCTCAACATTTACTCCAACTTCATTTTCTACTACTTCATTTTCAACTTCTTTTTTATTCTTTTTTGACATATTAATCTCTCCTTTAAAATTGTTTTTTATTTTATCTACATCAATATTTTTATTTAAATTTTGTAAATCTTCATTCCAATCTTTATTAAAAGACCTTAATCTATGAATTTTGACATTTGAATAATTTTCTTTAATTTTATTAAATGTATTTTCTCCTGCTTCATCATTATCTAGACATACATATAAATTTTTTATATTATCGTCCAAATAATTTTCTAATATATCTTTTCGTAGTCCAGATAATGATAACAATCTAATATTTTTATCCCAGGATACATTTTCTATACTATTTTTCAAGTCAACAAAAGATAGCATATCTATTGTAGATTCAAATATATATAGTTTTTCAATATTTTCATCATTTTTATTTGTAGACATATTAAATCCATAATGAGTTGATGTATTTCTTTTAAATTTAATACCAGTCCCTACTACATCTGTTGCATAATATCCATTCTCATCTTTTAATTTATTACCATTTTTATCTTTAATATAAAAATTTATATTATTAAAATTATCCATATAAATTAAATCACTGTTTATAAGACCTTCTACTATATTTCTATTAATTTTTCTTTTATCAACTAAATATTCAAAAATTTTTTCATTTTTTTTATACTTTGCTGGTTGATATCTTTCTTTATTTTGTTCTTTATCTATGGCTTTAATATTTTCACTAGGTATGTATTTTTCTTCATAAATATCGTCTAAAAAATTTTGAGTTATATCAAATATTTGCTCTTTATCGTAACCTTCTAATGCTTTTAATAACTCAAAATAGTTACCATTTAAATTTTTAGAATTCCAAAAAAATCTACTACCTTGTATTATTAAACTATCATGTTCTCTAAGTTTATGTCTTCCTCTACCATGAGGAATAACATCATATCCTAAATATTCCAAAAAATCTTTTAAATTTATATTTTTCCTATTAGTGTTATATACTTCTTGTTCTTGCATACTATATCCCTAACCTTGTTCCAAAAACTGCTTTCTCTCTATAATATCCAGAAAAATCACTTACAATTGTTTTACCCGCTTTACTAGAAGCGTGCATAAACTTATTATTCCCTATATATATACCAACATGGCTAACATAATTTCCTAATGTATGAAAAAATATTAAATCTCCTGTTTCGAGATTATTTAATGATATTTTCTGCCCTATTTTTGATTGATCTCTTGATACTCTAGGTAAATTTATACCTACTTCTTTATATAAGGCTTTAACAAATGATGAACAATCAAAATTGTTATAATCTCCTACTTTTGCCCCCCAAACATATTTTTTCCCTAACAGATTTTTAGCTTTTTTAAGTATTATTATTTTTTTTATATTATTATTTTTAGAACTAGTATTTTTATTTATATCTTTTTCTATTTCTTTTCTGATTTCTATTTCTTCAGCAATCTTTTCTTTTATTGTTTTTTCATTATTTCTAAAATTGTTATTTCTAGTTTTGAATTCAATTCCTGAAGAAAAATTTATATACCCTAATATAAATATTATTAGTAACTTCTTCATAAAAAACTCTCTTTCTGCCACTCTATGTTTAATATATAGTGGCTAAAATTATTTATTTATGGTACTTTGTACCAATCTATATATTGTATAGAATAGCTATCTTTCCATTTCAGTATCTTTCCTTTTATTATTCCAAGAGCTATTAGCTTTACTATGCATATATAACTCCTCTTTATATAGTTTATCTCCATCTTCTTTTTCCAAATCAATATTTTTAATTTTCATATATTCAAGATATTTATCTATAAATAAATCAGCTGCTTTACCTGATTCTTTAATAACTTCACTAAATATATATGTTTTTTCTTTTTCAGGTAATGCTTTACTCCAACCTTGAATATATGCTTGTGTATTTTTATATGTTACATTATCTTCTCTTAAATCAATTCCTAATTCAGCTTCTATTTGAATTTTAGCTAATTCAGCTATTAATTCTTCTTTTGCATATTTAGAATCTTTATTATTTCCAGTTACTTCTCTATTTAAATCTTTACTTGTTGAGTGAGATATTTCATGTAATAAGGTATCTAAATATGCTTTTTCATTATTGAAATTCTCTCTTGGTGGCATAACAATATAATGATCTCTAGCGTTATAGTAAGCATTTTCTTGTCTAGCTTCTTTAATTTCAATTCCAGATGCTTTTTTTATATCTTCTATTAATTCTGTATATTCATCTTTTATGTACTCTTTCTTTTCTAATTCAGGTATTCCTTCAATATCTTTAGCAGAGAATACATTATAGTATTTTGCTATCGGTACTTTCTTAATACTTTCCTTACTATTTTCATTTGAGTTTTCATCAAATTCTAAATTTTCAACTTTATATTCTTTTAATTCCCAATATTCAACTTGTAAAGATTTTGATCCTTCTTTTAATTTGTATCCTTTATCTTTAATTTGATTAAATGTCATAAATCTATTATCATCTAATTCATTATCAGAAACGTACATTCCTAAAAGAAATTTATTAATTCCACGATATTTAGTTTCTGTTATTGGATTATTTACACTTAATCCATCTAAATTCCATTCTCTTTGCCATATATAATCAGAATTTTCTATATTATCAATTAATTTTGAAACTAACATTTCTCTATTTTTATTTATAATCTCTATTGCTTTCATAAATATTCCTTTCTACCACCCTATATTAAACATAGAGTGGTTATCTTTCTATTTCATTTGATTTTCTTCTATTTCTCCATTCTCCACAAGAATCAGTCATTTCTTCTGATTTATTGTTATATTGTCTAAAATTCTTAATTTACCATTGATTCTTCCCCTTTTTTCTGTTACAATAATTATAAAGATACAGTACTTCCCTTTACGCAATTGGAGCGTGATAAGGCAGAGGCTGTATTTTTTTAATATCATTTCAAATAATATGACTTTCAAACACTATGTTGGAAGTTTATTTAATATTATCTTTAATAATCCTTGCCATTAAATTTTCTATTCCATGTAGTATTTTCTTTATCATTTTCTTTTAATAGATTATTTTCTTTTTCAATAAAATCTTTTGATATTGGTTTTTCTGATAGAATTCTATTTTCATTGTATGTAATCTATTCTTTTTATCTTTCCATCTCTTCTTCTAAATCACTTTTACCATTGCTGTTGCTATCATAATTAAATGGATCGTAACCTTTCATTATTTCTTCTCTGTTGGATAATCCATCTCCATCGTAATCTTTCTCTAACTCAATTTCCCTTTCATGATTCAAAATATAGTTTTGACGTTCTTCTATTTCTCTAGTATTTTCTATATTTTCTTCCATAATTGCTTTTATTTCTTCTATTTCTCTTATTTCTTCTTGACTATATGCCCCTGATTTTTCCATTTTTTCTCTCAAATCATCTAATTGCTCAACAATTACATGCATTCTTTTTCTTTCTTGATCTAAACTAATTTCTTCAAGATTTTTCCCTAAAATACTTTCACTAAATTCAGCTTTTTCTATAATATCTGCATCTTCTAAACTTCTAACTTTACTCATTATTAATTTCTCCTTTATTTCTATTTCTCAATATATCTATTCTTTTTTCTTTAAATAATATCCCCATTTTTTTATATTTTTCTTTCTCATCTGCTTTTATAGATAAATAACTTAATAAAAACCCTAACAATACCTCATGATCTTCTTCATCTATTCCTAAAAGTTCAAATATAATTCCTAATTTTATTAAATGACTAGCTCTTTCTTTTCTAGTTCTTACCTTTTCTAATCTCTTCAAACTTGAATGTTCCAAAATCAATTTTTCTATTAACTTCTTTTTTCTCATTTTTCTTAAATCTATAAATCAAATATGCTTTATACTTAATATCTTTTTCATTTATAGTTCCATAATATCTACCATCAAGTGATGTATTTTTATCTGATAGTGTTAAATAATCACCTTTAGCTATAACTCCTGATGTTAAAATACTTGGTATCTTTGTAAAAACGATATTAACTGTTTTATTGTTATTAATATATATTTCATTATTTGATCTATAAATTACATCTCCTTGCTTTGCATAAACTTTTTTAATTGTATCTAATCCTCTTAAATTTTCATCTGCATATTTTTCATAATTTTTTGGTGATTTATATACAATATAGTCACCTACATTAAATTTTTTTGAAAATCTATTTGCTAAATATATACCTGGTGGACTAGACTCTGATATATTTACTTTTATTTGAAACATCAAAAATATAAAAGATATGATGAATACAAAAAATGATATATCTAATCTTCTTTTTAATTTATTAGTCATAATTTAACTCCTAAAAACTCACTTCTATTTTTGTAAATAATTCATATACTATTAAAATTAATATAACTGCTATCATTCCGTTACCATTTATTAAATCTGTAACACTTGTAATATTAGCAAAATTAAATAAATCATTATTCTCCTGGAACATTCGCATTATAATTACTGCAATAACATTTATTGATATAAGTTTTACTATAAAATTAAGTGTTAGACTTAATACTTTTCCAATGCTATAATATCCTTTTGTATATTCAATCATTCCAAATGGTAATAATATTTGTGATAACCCTAAAACTCATTGGAATGATATTAATGCTTTAAATAGATTTGCCATCATCATAAAAATTGCTAAATTTACTATTGCTATCATAAATAAATAAATTATTGAAAATACTAAATCATGTCCAAATTCTGAAGGCATTATAGATGACCATCCCCACAATGATTTAAAATCATTCCAGATGACACCAGTAATTCCTTCTTTAACAGTCCATAGGTTACCTATATTCTGTACTCCAGGTGTTTTAGTTAATGCTGTAACTACACCATAAGCAATATCTTCAGATAATTGTAATAGAGAACCATCCATTATTTTATTAATAATTACTAAATAAAAACTGAATGATAATAATTTTTTAAATAAAGTAGTCATTATAGCTTTAATATTTACATTAGCCATTCCATGAGCCATATCAAGTGTAAGCTGTATTAATGTACAAAGTGATAATAATACTATTGCTGTTGTTTTAAGTTTTGCTAACCCTTCATTTACAAATCCAGCAAGCATTGTAGCAAATCCATCCCAATCATAATTAATATCAGCTAAATAGTTAGCTGCTTTTTGATTATATGTTCCATATTCATCATCTATAGGTGAAAAATCAGGAGTTTTACCAGATATTCCCTTATTTAATGCATTTAATGAAGAATAATATGAATTTATTGGAACATTAGGAATACCACCTGTTAATATTTTTTTATCAGCAGCAGTTAAAGGTTTTCCTTCTTTAATTTTTTTAAGAATATTTGCTCTCAAATTCATTTTATATAAATCGCTTGCTTGTTCTTTTTCTCTTTCATTTGATAAATATTCTTTTACTCTCTTTCCATTTTTTCTAGTCCAATAATAATGTCTACCTGTTTCATCTACAGGAGTATTCATTGCATTATAAGTCCCTGCACCACCTGCATATTTAGATAATGCTGCTCCCATTTGACCATTACTTCTATCAAGGTGATATTTTAAATATCCAGCAGCAGCCAATATTCCTAATTCTTTATTATCTTTTCTTGTATTATATTGATTTGCTAATCTATGTGCAGTTTCTTTACTATATCCCATTTCACGTAGACCTGTTTCAAAAGCAGCAGCACCCATCTGTCCTATTCCAACATAACCTAAACTATTATCTAATTTTTTCCCAAAACCTGATTCATTGGTAAACTTTGCAACAAGTACTTCTGAAGGAATTCCAGATTTTTCAGAAGCATCTTTTATAGCCTTTGCTAATCTTTTCTCTGCTGGATTAACTATTGCTATCATATCACTAATTTTTCCTATATCTTCTTCTGCAAAAGAAAAAATAGAGAATATACATATAATAAAAATAAAAATTTTTTTCATTCTTTTCTCCTTTCAAAAAATTTGCAAAAAAAAAGACCTTACACAAGGCACTGCCTTGCATAAAGTCTCTTAGTGTGAACCTAATCACAGATCTTTATTCTTCTTTTTTTAATGTGAGAAAATAACACATTATGATATTCAGTTTATACAAATATATAGTTATCATAAATAAGCCAGCTAACTTATTATATTAATAAATCTACTCTATTAATATTTGATAATCAATATATTCATTGCAATCTCTATTACACTAATATTATACCTTTTTTATACATAAAAAGCAAGTTTTTATAATATTTTTATACTTTAAATTTTATACTTAATTAACGTTCAAAATCATCTTTTTTCTTTTCTTTTTCAATATATCTAATTTCTTGTTCCCAATTATTTGTAATATGTTCAAAATAAAATTCAAATGATTTTTCTACATTGTTCTCTATAAAACTTATTATATCTTCATATTCATCATTTGAATGGGCTTTTTCTAAAGCATTATAATAATCTTCTCTATCTTCTTTTTTTATTATTGTTATAGGAAACCCTTCTTTCATTAGTTCCAAATTCATTAAAAGTCTTCCAGTTCTACCATTTCCATCAGGAAAAGGATGAATTTTTTCAAAATCTGCATGAAATATTGCTACTTTTTTTATTATATCTTCATTACTGTTATAAAAATCTTCTATTAACTTACTTAAGTGTTCTTCTACTAAATTAGGTGGAGAGGTTTTAAAATTAGCCCCTACTATTTCATTTGGTACTTTTTTAAATGTTCCACCACCATTAACCATTACTAAGCTATTAAATTCTCGCATCATTCTCAAAGATATTTTTTCTTTTTCTTTCATAACTTCTGACAAGAAGTTTAAAGCATACTCTTGTCCTTTTACTTCTAAATGTTCTTTTAGAGATTTTCCTTTTATTGTTACGCCATGTTCGATTATTAAATTTGTTTCCATCAAACTTAGTGTATTTCCTTCTATTCCATTACTATTATATATGAATTTAGCTTTTAAATTTTCTTCTATTTTTTTTAAAACCATTTCATCTATTGGTCTTTTACTTTTCAAAAACTCTCTATATAATTCTAACTTTTTCATTTTTTCTCCTTGTCATCTCTATATTATTCTTAAGTACTATTATACTCTATTTTTAAAAAAATACCACCCTATATTTTCTATAGAGTGGCTAATTATTACTTAAAATACTTAATTTTTTTTGTTTCACTTTCAGATAATTTTTTAATTATTTTAGAAAATATATTTTTTTTATCATCATTTGTCATTTTTCTAGCTACAATATTTTGATTTCCATTTTTTGATTTAATAGTTCCCCTTATAACTGGATATCCATCTTCTATATCATCAGACCATGCTTTATTCCTAAAATCAAACCAATCTTCTGAAGAATCGTATTTACCTAATTTTAATGTTCCCTTAACATTTAATAAATTAATGAAATTTAAACTATCATTTGATTTTAATAATTTAACTTTAGGCTTTTCCCATAATTTCATATTTTCATTTAATACTGAGACATGATTTATATAATCTAATATATCCTTTTGTTTTAAATAATTTTCGTCCATTACAATTTCAGTTAAATAGTACTCATCCTTTTCTTTTGTAATTTTATATACACTATAAAACGATACCCAATCTCCAAGAAAACTATCATAATTTACAGCAGCAAAAGTAAATGCTGAAAACATAATACAGATTAATAATACAAATTTTTTCATTTTCTTCTCCCCTTATAACTCTAAATAATCTTTTGACTTTTTATTATCTAAATTTTTAATTAAATTTTCCATCATTTTCTCAAGTTTTTCAACCTTATTTTTCAACTCAATATTCTCATTTACAATATCATCTATCTCTTGTTTAAGCAATTTATTAACATCTCTTAATTTATATACTTCGGCTTTAGTATTAGTTCTGAATTCTTCAAAATCCCATTCTAAACATTTAATTGATATATTTGCTTCTGCAGCTGCATTTCTAGCTGACATTGCATCTGATTCAACACTATAAATATCACTCATAAAAACTCACTTTCATGTATCTTTTATATATGAATATTATACCATAAAAATAGGATTTTTACAATGTTTATTCATCTTTTTTATAAGTATTTCCATCTCTATTCCCATCTCTATTTTTAATATTATCTAGTATTTGTTTTCCAATATTATCATTCCATCTATCACTAACTTTTCTAGTTTCTCCCCCATATTCAAATTCTTTTTTACCACTTATTTTAGAATTCTTACGTGCCATTTCATAACCTTCTCTTGTTTTTTTAACATTATAGTTAGTCTTCATCTTATTAGTAGCCCTACTTAATGCAGCTTCTTTCACATCACTAGATCTATAATTCTTCATAAATGATTTAATTGCTTTAGTATATCTTTCTGCTTTAGATTTAGGAAGATCTGCAAGAGATTCTTTACTATCATCTTTCATTTCAGCTTTAGTTCTATCTATAGCTTCTCTAAATCTTTCAAATCCCAGATAGTTTTCAACCTTATCATTTTCTAATCTATCAATATTCATATTTTCTTTATCTCTTTGAACTTTATCTCCATCATGCATTAATTGTTCTCCCGCAAGACCACCAGTTCCTCTCCAAATATCACCTGCTAAATTAGATAAACTTTTTTGTCCTGTTCCATAAGAAACCGTATTTTTAAGTCCACCTGATACTTTTTTACCAATTTTAGCCATTCTAGTATTTCTTGCTACACTAGCACCATCCTTAGCACCTTTTCTCATAGCTTTAAGTACTCCACCTATACCTTTACCACCAGCAGCAGCACTTTTACCTTGATTTATAGCCCCTTTCATAGCACTAGCTCCAACAACAGCACCACCTACAGCACCAGTTGCTGTATTTACTGCCATTCCTAATGCTGTACCAAATGCACTTGTATTACTTGATCCTGTACCATTTACAAGCATTGATGATAATTCCTTTGAGCAACTTATTAAATATGCACATAATCCCATCATAAATATCCAAGCAATACCATTTCCTATTGATAATTCTCCCCCATCACTACCACTATATATATTTGTTTCTAATAATTTTAAACATATACCTGTTAAGGATACTGCTATCATTATTCTTGCACCAGCATTAAATAAAGCATTCCATAACTTACCACCTGTAGATTTAGTAAATTCTAATACATTAAATGGTAGTAATATCACTCCTATTGCTGAAACTAATCTAAATTCAACATATGATACTATAATTTCTTTGATTATAAGGAAAATACATAATATTGCTAAAATCATCAATATTAAATAAACTAATTGCTTACCAATTTCTGTATAACCAAGAGAATTTCTTTCTTGTTCAAGTTTTAATACGCCACCTAATAAAGTTTTATAAATTCCATCAAAATCAGGGAATCCTACTGTTCCACTTTGTACTTTACCATCTGGGAAAAATAAATATCCTATATTGAACATTAGTTTAGTTATCTCATCAATAATTAGTGGATAAGATTTAGCAATAACTATAAATATTCCGTATCTAATAATTTTATTGAAAAAGGTTTTCATAATATTTGAAAAATTATCAGAATATTCAAAAATATATGCTATTACAAAATCTATACCAGCCATAAGACTTAATATTACTAGAACAATTACTGCTAAATTACTTAAACCATCATTTAACAAAGTCGCAAAAACTTGTATAAACTGATTTATCATAGCTTACACCTACTTTCCTGTAACAGATCCTACAAAACGATTACTTAATTTCATTTTCTCTGTCTCTTTCTTATTATTCTCAATAGCACTTGCAATTTTCACAGCTTCTGCTTTTTGAGTTTCTTTTGCCGCAATTTGTTCTTCTTTTTCTTTATTCTCTTTAACGAGCATTGCACTTGCAGTTAATGAATCATTACTTATCATTTGCTCGGTAAGAGAAATTAATATATTCATTTGTTCTCTTAAATATTGTAAGTTTTGATTTTCATTTTTAGGATTAATATTTAATAATGTCTTTTTAGCTTTTTCAATAACTTCTCTAATTTTTTTATTTTCTTTTCCAGATATTTTATTTAACACATCTTTATTAGTAGCTAATATATCTCTATCTGTATTAAGTAACAGATCCCACCCTTCAGCAGTTGTAAGATCTGCTTTTTCTAATTTTTTAGAAAAATCTTCACTAGCATCACCAATATCTACTCCAGTTTTTACAAGACCATCTAATGTTTTTAAAGTATTATTTATTCCTGATAAAGTTAATAAATCTTCCTTCCCTAAAGATCTGACAGAATCTAATCTTCTTTTATATTCTTTTAATTGATCCACCCTATTTTTAACAGCTAAAATTCTACTTAAAATAGATTGTATATTACTACCTATAACGCCCGCTCCTGCCATTGTAGGAAATGCTCCAGCAATTGATAATGCTGACGTTAATGCATCAGATGCAGCAGCTACTGTATTAAAAGTAATCTCACTTCCTTTATCTAATACATTATATATATCATCTACACCTTTTAACATAGCATCAAAATCAAAGTTTTTTGATATAGCTCCTATATTTCTTTTATTAAAATTACTCATTCCAGATGCTTTCATATATTCTTCAGTAGCTTGAGTTCTAATATCATTTGTGATTTTATATGCCCCCGCTTTTTCAATCTCATCAGACCTTCTTAACATTTCTTCATATTTTTTATATGCTTCATCTTCTTTAGAAACTACTTTTTCATTACTATTATTTTCATTATTAGCAGTTGTTGTACTTGTAGTATTTGTTTCTGTTTCTAATGTAAACATACTTTTATCAATATCTTCAGAAAATCCTAAATTACCAACAACTAATATACTTAATATTCCTAATATTTTTTTCATATAAATTTCCTCCTAAATAAATTTTTTATAAAACAAAAAGACTAGAATTATTCTAGTCTTGACTAATTACTTAAAAAAGTGACTTTTAACATTTTTTACCATACGGAACCCAATGTTCAGGATCTAACGAACAAGTCTAAACGTTAGTGTGCTATGATATCCGATATTTCTGACCCCTCGGTTGGGTGTGCAGGCACAACTGGACAGGTCTCATATTTCCTAAATAAATGGTATCATTTTTTATTATCTTAGTCAAGACAATTATTCAATTTTCATTATTCTATCTTTCTAATTCTTCATTAGATTTCTTTCTATTATTCCAACCCCCAAAAAAATTTTCTTCTTTTTTATATTTTTCTTCTAAATCCATATCAATTTGATTTAATTTATTATTTATTATTTTTTCAATTTTATAATCTTTCTCAATAAAATCAATTGATTTCTGATAATCAAAATTTTCTTTATCTAATATATATATAGCTTGTAATTTTTCACATCTTTCCTTATTAAATGAAAATGGTTTAATCTCTTCTCCTTCTATCCATATACTTTCAATATTTTCTTCTATTTCAGAATCTTCATAATATTTTTCATTATTAGATATAAGAAATGTTTCAAAAAAACTATTTTCTTCAAATCCAGAATCAACGATTCCTAAATTTAAATATTTATTGTCTTTGGTTTTAACAATTAGATAGTTACTTTTAACTTTCATATCATCAGTATACCTAGTTCTTTCTACTATTTTACTATTTTCTAAATTTTCAAATATATATTTTATATTCTCAATTTTATCTACAAAATTTTCAATTTTATTTGGATGTAATCTATATACTCTTTTTATTATTTCTTGATCAGACAAATTATTTTTAACTATATCATCTACTGATTTATTAGCAACTCCTCTAACATTTGTATTTTTTTGCATATATTGCAATCCCATTAAATGGACAAAAGTTCCTTTATACAATACTAAATTAAATTCTTTAGTTTCACCTTTAATGGTTATAAATTTATTTCGATAACTTCTAAAATATTCTATTAAATCCTGTATTTCATAAGTTTGATTTTTACCATCCAATACTTTCTCCTCCTTTCATTACCTTTTCTACCTAAATAACAATTCTTTATATTTCATAACTTCTGAAATACTTAATCCCTCTTTTCTCTTATAGTCAATCCATTCTTTATTAATTAATTTAACTTTATCTTTATCATTTAAAAGCATATTTTCAACTTTATCACGAATTTCAGTTATTTTAGTTAAATCATTAGCAAGTGATGATCCAATATATGCAATCTCAGTTCTAGTTGGACTTAGTTCAAATAATCTTGATCCATCATTAGTTTTTATAAAATAATCTTGTTTTGCAACTCCATCATTAATTTCTTGAATTTCAACCTCACTTAAATTGAAATCTTTATATAAATCTAACCAGGTTGACAACGCCATTTTATTTGGTAGGAATATTTTAGTCTGACAGTTATCCATAATATCTGCAAATATAGGAGAGTTCTTAATATCCATCAAAGATTGAGTAGCAAGTACGATTGATGTATTTTTCTTTCTTAAAGTTTTCAACCAATCTACGATTTTAGCTCTCATTTTATCATTATTTAAGAATAACCAACACTCATCAAGCACTATACAAGTTGGTGTACCATCTAACTTTTCTTTTTCAATTCTATGAAATACATAATCTAACAATGGTGCAACAACTTTCTTAGTTTTAATAACATTACCCATTTCAAAAGTTATTATATTTGAATCTGACATATCATCAATATTATTATCAAAATATTGTCCATAAGCATTCTCCCCACAATAAATACTTAAAGCATTTCTAATTTCGTGGGATTGTATAGTAGAACTTAAATTTGATAACGTTCTTAACTCACGTGGTGCATTACTTAAGGACTTTAGAGCTTCCCAAACAAGATTTCTATTCATAGCATTTGATGGAATTCCTTCTTGTTCTAAAATAGATAATATCCATCCCAACGCCCATTCTTTTTCACTTTCTATATGAATATCTTTTAATGGTTGAAATGCAACCTCATTATTTCCTAAATCATAAAATTTCCCACCAGAAGTGATTGTAAGAACTTTACTTGAGCTATCTTTGTCAAAGAAAAATACTTGAGAATTCTTCTTTTCATATCCAGTAATTTTTTCCATTCTTTTTCCATTTTCATTTATATAATCTTCAAATTTAGGTTTTTGCCAATCGTACTTCATAAAATTAGAAGCTATCATACCTAATAGAAAAGATTTACCAGCACCTGATGGACCTACTATTAAAGTATGACCTATATCACCGTTATGAATATTAAAATAGAATAATTCTTTTTCCGTTTTAGTAGTAAATAATGCAATATCTTTTAAATATTTATTATATCTATGACCAGTATATAGAGAACTCATAGGAGCTAAAGCTGATAATAAATATGTATTCATTGGCATTCGTCTGATATTATTAGTAATATTTCCAGGTAAAGATCCTATTAATGTATCAAATCTATTATATTTATCTTCATTCCCAACAAAATCATAAAATGCTAATGCTTTTTTTACCTCTTGAACTTTTTTATCTAAATTTTCTAAATTTTTATCTTTAATAATAAAACTAAATGTATAATACCCATAAGCCAAATTACCCGTTTTTAGTTCTTCTTCAGCTAATGTTGATTCATCTACATTATTAACTGCTGTTGTATCAACTTTAGTAATTTCTTTTTGTGTTGCAGCTTCAACAAGCCATTGAAAGAACGTTTTAGTTTTAGCATTGAAGTATAGTTGAAAGTCTCTTAGCATTTTAAGTGCTTCTTCTCTTTCAAGCATTATAAATCTTGTTACATATCTATATTCAAAATCAAAATTTTCTAAAGCATCAAAAACCCTTGGCATAACTGCATCTGGAAAAGCATTTATTGTGATTACTTTTACATAATCTTCATTCATCTTAAAGTTTTCTCCATTAGTAATTGTTGAGTTAGACAACAATTCATCTAGCATAATATAGTTATTTTTAGGTGTTCTTATTTTTTCTAATTTTTCTAAGTTTACTGCAGAATATAGATAACCTAATAATTCATCATTTTCAAGTTTTTTTATATCTTCTGTTACTGAATATAATTGAGATATAAATAGATCTACAGTATCTTTGAATTCTTTCAATTCTTCATTAAATTTTTTCAATAGAACACTCTTTTCTTCTGTATTTGTCTTTATTTTTTTACCAGGTAAAAATGATTTGAATTTCTCCATTAATTCATCTAATTTATCTGTTGTTTCAGTTTGCATTAAATATGTAATAGTTAAATATAACTCTGTTATATAAAATGTACCATTTTTAACAGAATCTTCTCTCATAATATCTATTATTTGAGTCGGGATAGGTTTATCTGTTAAATCCTTTTTAGGATACTTATCACTCTTACTTCTAATAACATCCCAATGGAATGAATATCCATCTGGTAATCTCTTATATGCATTATTTAATTGATTCATTATTTGTGTTATTTCATTTTGACCTAAATAATTTAGATCTTTAAATCTTATTTTAAATGTAGCTTGAAAACCACTATTTTTATTTAATACTATTCCATCATTTAATAACATTTCATATGGAATATAGAATTTATATGAATTTTTGTAATTTTTTAAAATATTTTTTTTCATTCTTTTCTCCTAAAATCCCAACCATTGCGGGTTATTTAAATTTGTAAAATATATAGATAAAAATCTACTATCTTTTCTTGATGCTATTTTTAGCATAATAAATATTAATGCAGTAGGTATTATTACAAGTGCAGTCCCTAGTATTAAATAAAGAATTACAAAAAATAATCCTAAATATGGGAAAATTATTGTTGGAACTCCCATGGTTGTTTTATTATCTAATAAACTCTTATATACAGGTATTTTATCCATATTATCCTACCTTTCTAGTAATAGGTTCTGAGATATACTTAATTCCATTCTTTTCTATTTCTTGAATAAATTTAACATTACCTTTATATTTTTTAGGAATATATGTAGACCACTTACCATTAATATCAGATATAGTTTTAATTTTTTCTTTATTATCAAGTTCTAATGTTATTATTGAACCAGGTTCAGCATATCCTTTGAATAAATCTCCTTTGGTTAAAATAGTAAAATACTGATTATATTCTTGATCATTTATTACTTGCTTAACATTATATTCTCCTAAAATATTTTCTTCATAAAAAGAAATACTTGGTTCTATTTCTATTTCACTTGATTCTTTTGAAATATATGTGTCTTCATCTAAAAATAAAGGTTCTAATAAGAAGAATACATATTCACCCTTAATTTCTTTTTTGATTTCAAATAATGTATTATCAATTATTTTATTTTCATCTTTTAATTTAATATTTAAATTTTCATATTTTTTATTAGCCATCATAAATATAATTTTTTTATTTATCGTATTTAACTTTTTATTATCTTTAAAATCTAATAATATAGATTTACCATTAATTTCTTTTACTATTATTGAATCTGCTTTACCTTTTTCATAATCAATATCTAAAGTCAATACAGGTACATTTTTTATATCTAATTTATCAACAAAATATACATTTATTTCACCATTACTTAGATCAAATTTATCTTTTAGTTCTAGTTTCTCAATCTTATTATTTTGAATTTCAACAGCATTTACATAAGTTTCTTTTTCATATTTAACTTTAACTTGATTTGTTGTAGTACATGAAATAAGAAATAAAAAAGCTGTAAATAAAGTAAGTATTTTTTTCATAATTATTCCTCTTCTTTTACTAATTCATTATTTTCTAAATATTCTTTAACTAAAGCGTCTGTTTTCCTAAATGCTTCAACAATATATTCAGGATTTTCATGTGCTAAATTTACTAAGTAATTTTTATCTTCCAGATCATATTTATAATTTAATCCTATTTCTTTACCAGTTATCATTTTAATAAGTCCTATAAATAATATTCTATTTAATTTATCTAATTTTTTTCTACAAAGAAATTTTCAAGATTATCTTTTCTTAGATTATATTTTTTTCTTTCATTACTTATTAATCCCAAATCTTCAGCTAAATTATATACTGCATCTTTTTCTTCAATTTGATCTATATTATATTGATTATAATATCTATAACTTAATTTACCAGTTTCTTCATCAACAACTTTAAAATATTCTGTGATTACAGGCAATGCTTTTTTCATTTCACCTTTAACTTCCACCATTTTAATAGTTAGATCATTATTTTCAATATCTTGTTCTGACAAATAAATTCCTTTTTCAAAATCATTTTTAAGCATATGAGCCATAAATTTCAATTTATTATTTGAACTATATTTTTCAATATTTTCAACTTTAGTTAATGAAAAAATTCTATTTATATTTATAGCTAAAATCTCTATCATTACATTTCTATTTAATACTACTACATCTCTTGATTTCATTTTTTTATTTTCCATATTTATTCACCTATCTTATTATTATTTCAACCCTTCTATTTAAATTATTTTCTTTAACTGATACTATAGAATTAAATCCATTAGATTTCACATATTTAACTTTAATTCCTTTTGATGCTAGATAGTCTTTAACACCGTTAGCTCTATTCAATCCTAAAGTTAAATTTAAATTGTTATTACCTTCCAGATCTGCATATCCTATAACTTCTACTTCTTTATCTTTCATAATATCTAATTTAGAATCTATAGTTTTTTTCATTAAATCAGACAATTCATATGATCCTTTAATATATCCATTTATAGTTACAACTTCTCTTTTATTTACATTTTTCTTTAAATCTTCTAGATCAGTTAATCTATCAATTATTTTTATTAAATATGCTTTTATAGCTCCTGTTTCTTGTTCAAGTTTTTCAATTTTTGTGCCATCATCTAAATCCATTCTAATAATATTAGTTGGTTGTGTTTTTGGTGCTGAATTACATGATAATGTAATAAATCCTATTGTTAATATTGTTATTATTTTTTTCATATTTTTCTCCTTTATTTTTGATTTTTTAATTATTTTTGTAAAACAAAAAAGACCAGATTTTACTCTAGTCTTGACTAATTATAATTTTAAAATGACTTTTAATAGCTACAGATATTAATTTTTCAATTAATACTACCCATTCGGATTTCCACTACTAGGAAATATCGATAAGCCTAAACGATATTGTGCTGGTTAGAAAACCTAACTATAACTAATATTTCTGACCCCTTAGCTCTGGGTACGATGGCACAACATCGCAGATCTCATACTTCTTCTTAGTCGTATATTAACACTTTATATTATTTTATTACTAACAGAAGAACAGGAAACTACAAAAACTATTAAAGTCATATATAATATCAATATTTTTTTCATAAATACACCTCTTATTTTATTAACTAAGTATAGAAGATGTTTATTTAACAAGTCAATAAAAATATTATCTATTATTTTATAAATTATTTTCGAAATTTAAAAAGAGTAGACATTATATTATTTAATTTCTAATTTTCTACTCTTTTTAATAATCAAATATTTTTATTATTAAAATAATTTTAATACCAATATTATCTATATACCCTATAATCTATGTTTCTAAATATATTGTCTCTTCCTTCAATTTCAGATAACCATTCTTCATCTATAGTACCATTTTTGAAATCTTCATATATTTTAAATAATCTATAAATATGATCACTAACCTTCTTTTGAGCATATCCAACCATAGTTTTTGTAAACATAATGAATGGCCAACAAGATGTTTGAGCCATAAACAATTCACGTGCTGCTTGATTTAATGCTCTATATTCTATTTCATTTCTAGGTTCATATTGAGAAAGTTCTATCATTTTTTCTGCTGCTTTGTGTAAATGTCTGTAAATATAGTCATTTGAATCATCTACCCAAACGTCATAATAACCATTTGCTCCCCAACTTGACATACTAACATCTACAACTTGATTAACCTTATATTTATCTAAATACTGACTAGGTGTTATACTTTCAAAATTAGATTCTTGTATAGCTCTAAATATATATTCTAAGAATATAGGACCCTCATACCACCAATGTCCATAAAGTTCAGCATCATAAGGTGATACTATTATAGGTTTTCTATATTTCATTTTTTTAGATAAATAGTCTAATTGTAAGCTACGATTGTATACAAAATTATACGCATGAGATATAGCTTTGTTTCTTGCTTCGGTTGGATTATATATTTTTTTGTAATCTCCTTTTTTATCTGTTATAGCATGATACTTAATACCCATATTTCTTCTTACACCATCACTATGTAAAAATGGTTTAATATATTCATAATCTAATTCATATCCAGCATCTTTATGAAATTCTCTATAAGACCCATCACCTGGATATCCAACTTCAGATGACCAAACTTGTTCTGATGATTCTAAATCTCTTGCAAAAGCTGCAACTCCATTATTTGTATAAACTGGAGAATAAACTCCATAAACTGGTCTTGGATTAGCATTTTTAATTCCGTGAGCATCAACTAAAAAATATCTTATACCTTCATCTTTAAGGTATGAATCTTGTCCTTTATAGTATGCACACTCTGCAAGCCAAATTCCTTTTGGTTCACGTCCAAAACTATTTATATAGTCAAGTTTTGCCATTTTAACTTGTGCTTTTACTGCATTTGGATAATCTTTCATCATAGGCAGCATACCATGAGTAGCTGTAACCGGTATAATTTCAAGGCATCCAAGATCTTGATAATATCTAAATCTCTTGATTAAATCTTTGTTATGATAAATATAGTAATCTCTTGCACTCGTATATACTTGATAATTATGTTTAGCAACTTCTAACATTTCTGGATCATTTTGTAGTCTTTCTAACTCTAAAGAACAAAATTCAACCATTTTATTCATGTGATTCAAATATCTATTCTGCAACAATTCATCTTGTAACATATTAGATAAAGTCCCAGAAATTGTCATAGTTATATTAAACTTAACTCTATCTCTTGTAAGATTTTCAAACATTTTTAAAAGAGGAATATATGTTTCAGTAATAGCCTCATATAACCAGTCTTCTTCTAAAAATTCTTCATACTCAGGATGCCTAACATAAGGCAAATGTGCATGTAACACTATACTTAAATAACCATTCACTTTAATCACTCCCAAATCTTCTCATAACTATTGCATCACTATTATCTAAATAATATTTTTTTCTTCTAGCTAGTTCTATAAAATTATTTTTTTTATATAACTTTATAGCATTTATATTATTTTCAGAAACTTCCAAAAAAATATCCATATCACTAGGTAATTTATCAATTAATTTATTAGCATAACCTTTATTTCTATAGTTTTCATCAACAACTATCTCAAAAAGTTCATAGCAATCAATTGCATTGTATATAATAGAATATGCAACAATTTTATTTTCTTCCCATATTACATCTATATTATACCTCGAATTTTCAAAAATGTGATAAAAATCTAAATATTTTTTTTTATCTAGAAAATATAAATTGTGCATACTCAATATTTGTTTTACTATTTCTTCATTAATTTGTTTCATCTTTAATTTTTCCAAATCTATTAAAAGGATACCATCTAACTAATAACTTACCTGCAATTCTAGACTCTTTTACATATCCAAAGAATCTAGAATCATTACTATTATCCGTATTATCTCCCATAGCCATATAGTAATTATCAGATAAAGTAATTTCTTCACCATTTAATAATCTTGTCATTAATTTACTATCATATTTGAAATCTAAAATAGGTAATACTAGTTTATTTTCCTGACCCTCTACAGCCATTACATAACTATATCTATATTTTATTAAATTAGCATCTTTTGCTAAAGATGGTATTTGATCAGGTGTTTTTGAATTAAATATACCGAAAATATATTTATAAACACTAGTATCTATATTTTTTGATAAAAAGTCTTGAGTTGTTAATAAACTAGGTTTACCACTTTCCATATCAAGCGCAACAATACTT
Source organism: Pseudostreptobacillus hongkongensis (assembly GCF_001559795.1). Classification (NCBI taxonomy): domain Bacteria; kingdom Fusobacteriati; phylum Fusobacteriota; class Fusobacteriia; order Fusobacteriales; family Leptotrichiaceae; genus Pseudostreptobacillus; species Pseudostreptobacillus hongkongensis. Next base: position 24,593 of record NZ_LOHY01000087.1, read on the forward strand.
GATATTTTAACTTTATCTCCTTTTTTAGGTATATATACTTCAGGATTTCCAAACATTTGAACTAAACCTAAAACTGAATATCTTCTTCCTAAATTAGAATCTACTCCATCTAAAAATATATGTTCTGTATTTTCATCTATTTTAAATGTCTGACCTGATGATCCTGTTATCCTTTTAGTATAAAGTGTTGAATTATCCAAAGGTTCTCTAAATGATATTATATCTCCTACTTTAGGCGAACTAAATTTATATATCATATTATTTGAAAATATTCTATCTCCTACTAGTATAGTTTTTTCCATAGATCCTGTAGGTATAACATAATTACCAAAGTAATAAGTTTGGATTATTAAAACTAATATTACTAAATAAATTGAATTAAATATTTTTCTAAATTTAATATTAATTTCTCTTCTATCATGTATCATTAATAATAAAGAAAATATTATTGATAATAAACATATTCTAAAAAAATATGTGTCATCTACGCCAAACATAGATTTAGCAAAAACTAAAGCTATTAAATTAACAATTATATTTAAATGATAGATATTTTTATCAAAAAATATCATACCATAAACAATAAAGTTCATGATAAGTATTGGTAACATTATATAATTTTTTAAAGGAAGGATATTATCAACTGTAAAATCAACTTTAGTTGCAAGTACTCCTAAAATTAAGATAGTCATTAAACTAATTGCATATATTACTTTATTACTCTTTATATCTCCCTTTGACAAATTAGTTTTTTCAGTAAATTTATCTGCCAATAAATCAATTTTTGAAACTACGTATTTTTCTTTAATAAAATATGAAAACAACATAATTCCAGTAATTATATATATTAATATATTTATTATAAAACTCATATATCCTCCCATTTTTTATAATTTATAAAAAAGAGGTGTTAAAATTCAACACCTTTTACAGTGAAACCTTAGTATAAAAGGTGATTCACTATTTCTTAGTTAGAAAATAATATTTTTGAAAGTCTAGCACTTAAATTATCTTTATTTTCAAGTAAAATCTTTTTAACTTGATCTTCATTTTTACCTTTTAATGTTTTCATAGCTTTTGTGCTTACTCTAACTTTAACTTCTTGACCGTCAATTATTAATTTCATAGTTTGTAAATTTGGTCTCCAGATTCTCTTAGTTGCTCTATTTGAGTGACTCACTAAGTTACCGTGACCTACTTTTTTTCCAAATACTTCACATACTTGCATGTCTACACCTCCTAGTTCACTTTTCTAGATTTAAATTATATCACAGTTTCTATAATTATTCAAGTATTAAACTTGACAAATTTTGGAAAATTTTTTTCTCATATTCTTCTTCCATTTCAAAATCAAAATTTTGAAGATTTTCTTTATCAATTATTAGATAAGCCGCAAACTTATTCGCTTCTTTTTCCATTCTACTTGCATATCCTAGAAAATTGTCTCTAATATCTATTAATTCGTCATAATGATCTTTATGTAAAAAATAATGTCCTAACTCATGAGCTAAAACCATTTTAGTCATAAATTCACTTAAATTTTCATTTAATGCTATAAAAGATTTCCCATCTATTTCTCTAAAAAATCCTCTAATTTCTCCCATTTCTTTATACATAATATTAATTCCATATTTTTTAGCAATAATATGAGGATCACGAGTTCTATAAGTATCCACAATATCATCAACTATTTCTTTTATTTCTTTCATAATTATTTACCAAATTTAGCTTCATAAAACATTTCGCTTAAAACTTCTAATAATTTCTTTTTATCCTCTTCAGAAACATTTTCATTATTAAAGAATAAAGCACTCTTTTTAACAACATCATCATATTCAGCTTTTTCTTCTATATTAGCCCCTGCTAAATTTAATATATTTATCTTATCTAATCCATAAACTTCAGATAAAGTAGCTAAAACTTTTATAGGTGCTTTAGTATTTTCATCATCTTCTATTCTTTTAATATTAGTGTGTGCATAGCTAACACCTCTTTCATTCAACTTAGCTTCAACTTCTCTAAGTGAGTATCCTTTTCTTTCCCTTGCAATTTTAAGGGTTTGACCTAATTCCATATTTCCTCCAAATTCAGTATTATTTATATAACATATTATAACATTTAAGTGACTAAAATACAAGTTTTTTTTATTTTTTTAAAAAATAGTTGCATTTTCATAACAAATATGTTATATTATTACTACAGAAGATGACAAGGGGTGATTTTATGACTAAAGAACTTAAAAAAGAAAGAAAACTAAATCTAAATATATTAATAAATATTTCAAAAATAATACTATCAATTATTACAGTATTAACAGCATCAACACTTGCTTCTAAAGGGATTTCATTTATGAATTTTGTATTTTTATTTTCTATACTTATTATAGAAATTTACTCTTTATTAGTTATGTATGAATTTTAGTTTTTCCTAATAATTAATTATTTATATTTTATCAAAAAAATACAAGTATAGGTTTTATTATGCTTGTATTTTTTAGTAAAATAAAAAACCTAGAACTTCTAGGCTTTTTATATAATTTATTTTCTGATTTCTTTAATACGTGCAGCTTTACCAGAAAGACCTCTTAAGTAATAAAGTTTAGATCTTCTTACTTTACCAATCTTCTTAACTTCAATTTTGTCAATTAATGGTGAGTTGATTGGAATAATTCTTTCTACTCCAACACCTGAAGATACTTTTCTTACAGTGAAGCTTTTTTGAATGCTTCCTCCTGATACTCTTATTACAAGTCCTTCAAAAACCTGTATTCTAGTTTTGTTACCTTCTTTTACTGTATAGTGAACAGCAACTGTATCCCCTGCTTTAAAGCTAGGTAATTCACTCTTAAGGTATTCTTTTTCTACTAATTCGATTAATTTCTCTTTCAAGAAATCCACATCCTTTCTCTAAAACATTCATATCATCTCAGCATAGCTTCATTGATGAAAGCGGAATATTCGTTTATTACCTTAATATATTACAGTTTTTTATGTTATTTGTCAAGGGATTTTATATAAAATTATTCTAATTCTTTTATCAATTGATATCCAAAATTAATATTATATTTTTTATATTTCTTATCAAATATTTCTAAACCTCCATTTAAGAATAATCTATGAGATTTATTAATATATATGTCACCACCTAAATTTAAAATAAAAGCAACATCATACAATCTATTTACTCTAGTAAATCTATCCCTATCTTTAAATTTAAATGTAAACTTATTTTCTAAATTCATTTTTTTATCTACACCTACTTCTAAATACGCATTATATATATTATTATTTTCTTTTTCAATCCCTAATTTTATATTCCCACCCAAATCATACTTAAAATTATTTTTAATGTCCACATCTGTATTATTAAATTTTAAAGTTGTTCCTACATCATACAAATATATCATTTTTATACTTGGTTCAACATAAAATATATCGCCTAATTCTTGTTTATATCCTAATTTAACACCCCCTACTATAAAATGATTTTTATAATTTTCTCTTGTTCCAAAACTATATTCATTTGAAGTATTTATATAAATATTCTTTTCAGAAAATTTTCCATTTAAGGATAAACCAGTATTTAAATTATTTAAATTATAATCTAACTTATCATATTCATACTCACCATACAAACCTAATCCTATTTTATTATTATCACTATAAATTATTTTTTCACCTAAAACAAAAATATTATTTAATATTTTTTTATTTGAATCTACAGATAAATCATTTAGTACTTTAAAACCCGCAAACTTTTTATCTTCAGTTAAATCTTCTAAAAAAATTTCACTAGATCCAACTTTTTTTCCTAATAAATATTCATTATTAATTTTATTATTCATTTTATCTACTCTATTTTCAATATTTTCAAGATAAATTTCTAAATTTTTCCTTGCTTGTTTATCTAATTTTATAAATTCTAGATTTATTCTATCTACTTCTACTTCTTTACTATTCATAGAAAATAATAAACTCGAACAAATAAAGCTAAAAATAAATAAACAAAAATTATATAACCTCATTTAATCTCCCCTTCTTCTATCAAAGGATAATTATTTGGCCAATATATCCCATTAATTTTCATAAATCCACCCCTAATTGGAATCTTACTTTTTATATTGTACTTACTATACTTAATTTTTCCCCCTTGATTTCCTCCCAAACATATATACTGTTTTTTATTACTGGTAATATCAGTTATAAAGGTTACATGACCATGACCAGTTTTTTCTCCTTTATTGTTATAGCTACTTAAAACTAATATAGAGCCATAATAAGGCTTATCAATTTTCTTTAGAAAATAGCACATTTCTTGTGAAGACGCACAAGTTTTATCACTTACTCCGGAATTTTTTAAAACCCAATTTGCAAAAGATGCACACCAAGCAGTTTTATAATCTGCATTTATTCCTCCACCAACTTTATGATATTCTCTTATTCTGCTATTATTTGATCTATTTAAAGAAAAATTATTATACTCTTCTAACAAAACTTTCATCCAAATAGGTCTTCCTTTATTAACTCTATTCAAACTTTCTGAATAAATTTTATCTATACTAGTTGCATTTTTCAGATACTCTTCTAATAGTTCTTTACCTGTCAGATTTGTTTTATATTTATTATATAATTTTTTACCTAATCCACTAGAACTAGAATCTTTAATAAAACTCATAAAATAATTTTTTATAACCTCACCTATATCTGAAATATTATAAATTTTTTTATTTTTATTATAGTATATTACTACAGAATAATTTTTCAAAAGATTTAATTCATCAAATTTCGGTTTAAGATTAATTTCAAATATTTTTTTTGTTTCTTCTATAAAATTATTTAAACTTAATTTATATAAATTAGAATTATCAAGAGATAAAAATAAATACTGTTTTATCATTAAATTCAAAAATAATTTATTTATCATAAAAACAGCTTCTTCTTTTGTTTTATATGGAGAAAATTCTTTATTATCTTTTACTTTATCATAAGAAACATTAATAGAACTTTTATAACTTTTATTTTCATAATTTTCTATAGTTAAGATACCACCATAAGCACAAAAGTTTTTAGCTCCTGCTAGTAACGTAGAATTATTTTTAATTTTTATATTAGAATTTGTTATCCAATTTGACACTATTTTAGGATTACAAACTTTACAGACACTACAACTCTGAAAAGGAATAATACCTTTATCATTTTCACATACTATCTTATTTCCATTTATATGACATTTAGAACTTAGATTAATAAACTTTGATAAACCTATACCTAAACTACATTTTAAACTTGAATTTTCTGTAACTATATTTTCAAAATCTTTAGCTAAACTATCTTCATGTTCATAAAATGATGTATAAAAATTAGAAATTGATTCTATATGTTTTAATTTACAAAAACTTCTTAATGATAGTAAATTTGGAAATAAGCTAATTAGTTTACTTTTATCTTCTGTTTTAGTATTTACCCTTACATATTGATCATAATCTTTATCTATTAGACTTGATATATTTAAAAGTAACTTTTCTCTATTATTTATTTTATTTTTTAATAAATAACATATTAAGATAGTAATATTTAATTGGCTACCCATATTTTCAAAAATTAGATAGTCATTTTCATTCATCCCATCAACTAATTCATCCCAATAAATTATATTTAATCTAACAATATTAAGATCTTTTACAACAACTCCATCAAAATAGTTACCCTTAAATTTTATTCTATTTTTTATATACTCTATCAATATATTATCTAAGACTCTTCTTAATCTGGGATATTTTCTTATACCTTTACTATCTAAACTATAACTTTCTTTTACTAAATTTTTAAGTTTAATGTAATCTAATATTCTTTTATCTCCTTTAACCTTGATATCATCTATATCCTTATCACCATATTCTAGATAATTATAATCTGTTAAATCAATCTTATATTCTATATTATTATGTCGAAGATTATCATTTATAAAATTAGAAACTTTAGATAAAAAGATATTTTTAGTTAAATTAAGCGTTTTCTTCACTAAACTTTCTTTAATATATCTACAAGAAAATTTTTTCAAACTTTTTTCTATAGAATATAGATCATCCTTAGTATTATTTTTTAAAGATAAATACAGAATATCTTCAAAACTAATACTTTCTTGATGTTTTTCTACATTTCTAAATTCATCAAAATTCTTTTGACTTATAATATTTCCTAAACCATTAGAACTATTCTTTGTTTCATTTTCATTTTCCTTAATAAAACTATTTATATTCTCTTTATTAATACTTTCAATTTTCCTATTGGTTGTATCTTCTATATATTTACCTGGATTATCCTTATATTCTTTTGAATTATATTTTTCTTTTAATTTTTCATCAATTTCGGGATTTCTTTTTAAAATGTATTTTTTATTATCACCATTATTCATATACTCTTCATTTGATTTATTATCCTTAATTTCATTATAGTTATAATCTTTATATTCATTATTTTGACTATTATTAATATTTTTTTTATCTTTAGGATTAATATATTCTATAATCTTATCTACTAATCCAAGTTCTTTTAATTTTGATATAATATCATTAAATGAAATATTACTTTCTTGTCCTATAAATTCTTCCTTAGATTTTTCATCTATCTTATCTAAAAATTCTTTATCCTTATTATTATTTTCAGGAAATACTATTTTATCATTTGACTTTATATTAAATATCTCTTTCAAATCAAAATCTTTAAATAATTCAAAATAAAAAGTTATAGGTATTCCTTTATTATCTATAGGAATATATGTTTTATTTTTAAGAAATTCTCTTACTATCCTAGAACCTAATACATGTGATGCTCCTAGTATGGATCCTAAACTTATACTTAAACTTTTTGATCTATAATCACCTATATTACAAAAATTTAAGTTATTACTAAATTTATCCTTTATATTTTCCCATTCAAAATTAGTTATACTATCACTATAATTCATATTAGGTTCTATATAAAACATCATATTTTCAAATTCATTAATTAGATCATTTATTTCATTAATTAATATATCTTTATGATACTTTATAACTAATTCATCCTGTTCCATATGACCTTCGTTTGTAAATAAAATATAGTCAAAATCTATATTATAATTTAATTTTTCTAATAATTCTTTACTCATTCTATATCTTCCAATAGTTTTATCATCATTATTATAATTAGATTCTAAAAATACATCTGCAAGTACATCATAAAATTTTTTTACTTTATCAGTAATTTCCTTTTCTTCAAATTTATCAATTAACACAACTTCCCCTAATCATTATGTATATTTTTACCTTTTAAAAATAAGTCTTTATTACTTATTAACTTTATATTATCTTTTATACTTTTAATTTTTATTTCATCACCATATATACTAAAATCAGTTTTAGATTCTAATGCTATATATTTTTCTGAAGCAACTGCAAATGCTTCTTTTGACTTTAAAAAAATATTTTTTGATAATAAACTAATATTTTGTGAATTAAAATCAATTTTATTATTTGTTGATATTAGTAAATTATCATTTTCTAATTTAAATTCAAAATTTTTACTTATATAATTTCTAGTACTTCCATCATTAAATCTATCACTTTCTTCATTTTCAATAGACCAAGAAACTTTAACATCTTTTTCATCATCTCCATAAAAAATAACATCTACTACATCATTTATTTCAGGTGTAGGAAATAATCCTGTATTTGACTTAGAATAAAATGTTTTATAAGGAATTGCTATATTGTTTAAATTTTTAGTTTGATCTCCTTTATTTCTTTTATTAAGTCCATATTCAAAATCAACTTCCATATATGCTTTACCATTTTTATTAACTAATTTTAAAACTCTAGCTTCTATTGAACTTCCTCTTATATTTGAGTTAATAATATATTCTATATCAATATTAAAAGCTTTAACAATTTCTAAATTATTTATTATGGTATTCCTTTCCTTTTTTAATATAGATGATATTATTATATATTCTTCATTATCTAATGTCATATAATTTCCTGGTCTATAAAATTCATATACTCCTATTTGAATGAATTTGATACTATTTCTATATATAACCCTTTTATACAACATTTTCTTTTACACTTTCTACATTGTATATATTATCACTACCAAATAGTATAACTCCTTCTGTTGTTATAAATATAGGTTCTCCTATATAAGAAGAAATTCTAACTAAAAATTTCCAATCAGTTTCATTTTGATAAAATATCTTATCTATTTTTTTATCAAATGACTTAGAAATATGATAATTTATTCCTCTGTTTTTCAAAATATCTTCCACTATTGTTTTATAACTAATATTTGTATCTTGATATATTCTATTTTTACATTCTTCATCTAATACATATGTACTATCTATAGCTTCAATTCTCAATACAACCCTTGTATCACTCAAGTTTTCACAAATAACTTCTTTTATAATACCTTGAAATATATTTTGTTCCTTATTTTTAATTTCAAATTTAATATTTTTTTGACATAAATTATTTTCTAATTTTTTAAACTCACTACTTTCAATCTCAAAAATCCCCAATAAATTTGTTCTCATATTATATTTTGCTCTTATTTCAAGTTCTAAAATTTCTAATCCCTTTAATTCAAGACCATTTAAAATTACAAAGATATTTTTATTTAGCATTTTATTCAACTCCCTTTATTATTATTTTAGAATCTGAACTATAATATTTTTGTTTAAGAGACACTTTATAAATACCGATATCATATTTAGAACTTATATCCTGTGAAATATAGTCAATAAACATATCTTTAAAAATCATATTAAGTTTATCTGTTTCACTTAAATTTAGTTCTAAATCTAAATCTCTAAAATCTTCTTCAGTTGAATTAAGCCATGAAATCATTTCTTTTATTTTTTTCTTACTCGATAATCTTTGTTGAGCATCTCTTGGATCATTTAAAAATTTAATTTCTAGACTTATCGTCAACTCATTTCTCCCTTTCACTAAGTTATCATCTGTAGGATTAAAAGAATACTTTATATTTTCTAATTCAAATTCTTCAAAATCCATTTTATTTTTGTTACCTTTAATAGTAACTCTATACCCAAATATATTAATCCCTCCTTTTAAAATGAAACACAAGAATCTAATTTACTAACATACTTGTGACCTATTACTAAAAAATGTTTTCCCCAATATATCTTTAAATTACCTCCTTCCTTTAAAAATATTTTTTTTATATATTTTAATGCCATTGATTTTTCACTATCTTTACTATACGGAGTGTAAATAATCAAGTCATTTCTATATAAATCACGATAAAGAATGTGTTCTTCAAAAATTTCAGCAATTAAATTTTTTAGAACATAATCTATATTTTTACAAATTTTATACTTTAATATATATTTGGCTATAATATATCTATATTCCCCTTTAATATCATTTTCTTTAGATATATTTTCATAAATTAATTCAAAAATAGGTTTATTTATTCTAAGTTCCATAGATGAAGCTAATATAAATACTATTTTTTTCTCATATTCTGTTAATTTTTCTATATTTATAAATTTAAAATAATCAGGATTAATACAACATTCTAACTTGCTACAATCATTTATATAGGCTGATGTTATTTCTAAATAACCATTATATTTATCTGTATATATTTTAAATTCTTCTAATAACTTTTTATACCCTTTTTCTATACCGTATTCTTTTATATTTTCAAATAAGACAAACCAAACTGCATTATAAAAATACGGAATTTTATTACTAATATTTTTCATATTACCACCCTTATAACATAATCTTTATATATTTCTTCAATAACTTGTTTTAAATAATATAATCTATCAAATTTATAATTATCATCTTTTAAAATCTTAACTCTTATATATTTCCTTTCTTTCATGCTATCTATTTCTTTAAAAGACAAATAATTATCATAATGATTATTTATATCAATTATTTCTATATTATTATTCAAAAATCTACTAGATTTAATAAGTTTTTCTATATTGTTAACATTAAAAATATTAGTAAAATATCTTAATTCTATCATATTTGTAAATTCAACATCTTGATTTAAACATTCAAGTATTTTATAAAAATTCCATATTTTTTTATTTGCCTCTTTAGAGTAAATATATATTTTTTCTTCACTTAATTGTAGGCCAAAAATATATTTTTCTTCTTCGCATACTAAATATTTTTCACTATTTTTCAAATTAAAACTATATTCATAATATATATTATTTTCAGTAGCTTTAATAACAGAGTTTGAAATAAGTGAAGTTTTTTTTATATTCCAATAAATATACTTATCAACAAATATATTTTCACTATATTCTTCAAAATTATATTCAAATATACAATTTTTTATATATTTAATATCATTAAGACTAATTTCATCACTAATTGATAAAAGTTTTATTCTATACATATGTTCAAATATATATAGTGGAAAATATGTTAACTCTATATTATTTAATATGCAAATATCTTTAAGTTTTTCTAATTCATCAGTATATCTTATATCTTTTTCTAAAGTAAATTGAAAATTATACTTAAAATCATCTATATAAACATATCCTTCAAATACTCTATTTTTTATCTTTTCTCTATCAAAATAATCTAAATTAACAAATACATCATTTAAAAATTCTATCTCTTCTTCATACATAAATTTTTCTATAACATTTGAAAAATTATTATTTATAAAATTTGACTGCTCAATCTTTAAATATATATTTATATTATTATTTTTCATTAGCAAATTAATTTTATCATTAAGAATATCTTCATATAAATTAATTTTACTATCTATATATTTTTTAATATCATAAAATTCATGATAATCTATTACATTTATAATTTGTTCAGAATTTTCTAAATTTTTATTAGAATTTGATTTAAATATTTTATTCATTTCTTACCACCCCTTATTATTAATAATATACCTTATTTTCTGAAATTGTCAATAGTATTTTTCTTAAGTTTTTAAATTTTAATTAATTGTAATATAATTAAAGTTAAAGTAATTATAAATAAAAAAGAACAACTATTTTTATTGTAAAAAACTTACTAGTTGTTATTATATCAAATTCTAAAAAATAAAGAACTTCAATATCTACTATATAATTTTCATTGTTTCTCTTTATTAATTTTGTTGTTAATAAAAAAGAAGCCCTAAGGCTCCTAGATTATTATAAAGCTTTTACTTTATCTACTAAAGCATTAAATTCAGCTTGGTTGTTTAAAGCAAGTTCAGCTAATACTTTTCTATCTAACTCTATATTTAATTTCTTTAATCCATTCATGAATCTTGAATATGATAATCCTTGTGCACGAGTAGCTGCATTAATTCTTATTATCCATAATTCTCTCATTGTTCTTTTCTTTAATTTTCTATGTTCTGTTGCATAAGCCATAGCTTTTTTAACAGCTTCATTTGCTTTTCTATAATTAGTCTTTATTGACCCTCTGTATCCTTTTGCTTCACTTAAAACTTTTTTATGTCTTTTTCTTCTAACTATTCCAGTTTTTACTCTTGGCATTTTAAATCCTCCTCTTTCTTAATTATCTTCCTTCTTGACCTGCTAATAATCTTGAAGCTTTTCTTGCTGCTCCACCAGTTAATACAGCATCTTCACCTAATCTTTTCTTTCTCTTGTGAGTTTTTTTAGTTAAAATATGACTCTTTCCTGAGTGTTTAACTACAAATTTTCCTGTACCTGTTACTTTAATTCTTTTTTTAGCACCTTTATGTGTTTTCATTTTTGGCATAATGTATCCTCCTCTTATCCTATTTTTTAGGCGAAAGCATCACAAATTTTTGTACTTGCTCTTTACCATATTTTTTTTCAACAATAACTTTTTCTTCGAAGAAATTTGCAAATTCATCTAAAACTTTAACAGCTGAATCTGAATGTAATTTCTCTCTTCCTGATAATCTTAAACTAATTTTTATTTTATAATCTTTTTCTAAGAATTTTTCAATTTGATTAATTTTAGTATCCATATCATGTTTATCTATATGTGGTTTAACTCTTATTTCTTTAATAACAGTATTTTTTTGTTTTTTCTTATTTTCCTTATCTTTCTTTAGTTTTTCATAACGATACTTACCATAGTCCATTATTTTTGCAACTGAAGTTGTGCCGTTATATGACATTTCTACTAAATCAAGATTTTTACTATTAGCTAAATTAATAGCATCTAATACTGACATTATTCCTAATTGTTCACCATTCTCTCCAATTAACCTTACTTCTTTAGCTCTAATTTCATCATTAATTCTAGTATTATCAGACTTATTAGTTCCTTTTATAAAGAACACCTCCTATATTTAATAAATAAAAAAACAAGATTAAATCTTGTTCTCAACATCATAAAACTGGACACAATAAAAAAATCATGTCATATAAATTTAACGATAACCTAACTCATATTAAGATAAACATACTAAAACGTTATGGAAAGGTGAGAACTTAATTCTACTTCTTTTAATTTATTATATTTTAACACATTTCACTAAACTTGTCAATAAAAATGGCGTACCTCGTAGGAGTCGAACCCGCAACCTTCTGATCCGTAGTCAGATGCTCTATCCAATTGAGCTAGAGGTACAAATAAAAATGGCGGACAAGGTGGGATTTGAACCCACGACTCAGGTTTATGCCCGAGTGCTTCCTTAGCAGGGAAGTGTATTCGGCCTCTCTACCACTTATCCGCATCTAATATCTTAGACATATATTATCATATCACATTTTAAGATAGAAGTCAACCATTTTATAAATATTTTTTATTTTAAATTTAGTGTAATAATTCATAATTTAATAATTGCAACATTATATCATGTTCTGCTCCAGCCATAATAGTTCTATCATTTGAATTATTAATTTTATATCTCATTTTATTTCTATATACACTCGTAGAAAAGTCTTTATCTTGAAACTTATACACTAATATAGATTCAACATAATGAACCTCTTGAGTCTTTTTATTTCTTATCATTCTTCCTACTAAATTATTTATTTTATTAATTTCCTCTATTTTTATCATAACTTTCCCCTTTCAAATGTTATGTTTTAATAATTATATCATAAATAAGTAAATAATGGAAATTATATAGAAAAATAATCAATAAAAAATTTTATTGTTTTATTATCAATTACTAATAATAATTTCTAATTAATCAGGACATTTTAGAAACAATTAATAAATTACTATATAGAAAAAGCACCATTTTAGGTGCTTTATTCTATATTCTATTTCCTTCTTCATCAAAGAAGTGTAATGCTTCTGTATCAAATCCAAAATTATGAACTTCTCCTATTTCATAATCATAATATCCAGGCATTGTTATTACTAAATTTGTTCCATCTGTTAATTTAACATATAGTAATTTTTCTTTTCCTAACATTTCAATTACTTCTATAGTAGCTGAGAATCTATTTTCATGTTCTTTACCACTTAAGAATCTTTCAGATCTTATACCTAAAGAAACTTTTTTACCTTCATAGGCTAACAATCTTTCCCTATCTATTTCATTAGCTTTAATTACTACTTCTTCTGAATCAGATATAAAGTGACCATGTCTTATATGTCCTTCCATTACATTCATAGTTGGAGATCCTATGAATTTTGCGACAAATATATTATTTGGTCTGTTATAAAACTCTTCAGGTTTTCCAACTTGTTGTATTATACCATTATTCATCAATACTATTCTTGTTGCCATAGTCATAGCTTCTGTTTGATCATGTGTAACGTAAATAGTTGTAGTATCTAAATTTCTATGAATTTTTACTAATTCTATTCTCATGTGCTCTCTTAATTTAGCATCTAAATTTGATAAAGGTTCATCCATTAGGAATACAGCTGGTTTTCTAACTATAGCACGTCCTAATGCAACCCTTTGTCTTTGTCATCCTGATATATCTGAAGGTTTTGAATATAGATATTTTTCAATTTGTAATACTTTAGCTGCTTCTAATACTCTTTCGTGTATTATTTTCTTATCCATTTTTCTCATTGCTAATGAAAATGCCATATTGTCATAAACTGTCATATGTGGATATAATGCATAGCTTTGGAATACCATTGCAATATTTCTATCTTTTGAAGCAACTTTATTCATTATTTTATCATCAAATAATAATTCTCCTTCTGTAATAGAGTTTAATCCTGCTATCATTCTTAATAAAGTTGATTTACCACATCCTGAAGGACCTAATATAACACAAAAATCCTTACTTTCTATATCTAAATCTATATTTCTTAAAGTAAATTCTTCTCTACCTTCATATTTTTTACCTACATTTTTTAATTCTACTTTCATATATTCTCCTATCCTTTCACTGATCCACTACTTAATCCAGAAACTAATTGTTTTTGTAATATTATAAATAGAATAACTATTGGTATTGCAGTTAATATTCCACCTGCTGCAAACACTGGTTCTAATTTAGTTCTATCATCATTAATTAATGAGAATAAACCAGCAGCCAATGTATATAGTTTTGGATCTGTTAATAAAATTTTAGGTAATAAGAAATCCATAAACGGACCTATAAACGACCAAAGAGCAATAATTGCAAGCATAGGTTTTGCTATAGGCATAATAATTAATCTATATACTTGCATATTAGAACACCCTTCCATTCTTGCTGCCTCATCAAGTTCTGTAGATATAGAGTCTATATACCCTTTTAAAATAAATGTATTTCCAGCTATACCACCTATAGAGTAAATTGATATTAACATAATAGTTCTTGTAAAGAATGGAAATATCGCAACTATGATTGAATGCATAGTATAATATGCTGCAATTCCAGCAAATGCAGGTATTACCTGTATTAACATAATTGCCATAAGTGAGCTTCTTTTCCCTTTAAATCTAAATCTTGAATATACATAACCAGTAAACGATACTATAAATAATGTAAATATAGCTGTAGCACTGGCTATTAATATAGTGTTTATAACCCATCTTACAAATAATGTCTTAGTAAATAATATTCTAAATTGTTTTAATGAAAATACAAAATCTGATCCCATTATTATATATTTATCTTGAGCTCCATTAAATGAAGATGAAACCATTAACACTAAAGGTACTATAATAAGTAAAGCCCATATTATTAAAATTGTATAACTAATTGCAAGACCAACTTTACCAGCAAAATTCAAAGGTGGTTTATCAGATAAGTATAAATTAGTATTTTTATTCTTAGCCATTATTTTTCCTCCTTAAATGCCTTAGAATTTTTAAATCCTATATATGCAAATAGCATTAATCCTAATGATATAAATACTGTTATTGCAGCTCCAACTGATTGATATTGTTTTTCAATAGTTAGTTTATATATATATGATATTAATAAATCTGTACTTCCTGCTAAATTACCATATTTAGTCGGATCAAATGGACCTCCACCATTAAATAGATAAATTATAGAGAAGTTATTAAAGTTAAATGTATATTGCCCTATTAATAATGGTGCTGTTTGGAATAAAACTAAAGGTACTGTTATCTTACTTAATTTTTGCCAAACAGTTGCTCCATCTATATCAGCAGCTTCATATAAATCACTTGGTATACCTTGTAAAACTCCTGTTGAAAGTAAAAATACATATGAACTTCCAAGCCAAGTTTGTAAGAATATTAAAGCTACTCTTGTAAGAGTTGTACTATTTTTGATGGCCCAATTACCTCCAAAAATAAATTCTAATATCTTAGTTATTTGTCCATTACTTGATGACATTATACTAAAGAACATAATTGTAATAAATGCTGGAACAGCCCATGGTAATAAATAAACAGTTCTAAATATTCCTTTACCTTTAATTCTTTCATTATGAGCAAGTAATGCAAGTCCAAATCCTACTGCAATTGCAAGAGTTGTAGCACATAATGTCCAAATCAATGTCCAGATTAAAATCAACCAGAATGGTCCTCCTGCTATTCCTGTTCCTGTAATAAGTAATTTATAGTTTGAAAGACCTACCCAACTAAATTTAGATTGGTGATTAGGATCCATACCTGTAAATGATAATAATATAGTAGTCATTATAGGTAAAATAACTATAAATAGTAATAATATAAATGATCCTATAGAAACTATATATGGGAATCCATCTTCTTTTATTGATTCTATAGTTTCAAAAGTAGTTTTAGGTCTTACCCCTCTAAGTTGAGCTATTTTAACATCTTTTGTATCTTTATATGAAAGATAAGAAATTGTAATTCCTATACAAATTAACATTAAAGAAACTAAACCTTCTATCATAAATATTAATGATTTATCAAGTTTTTTCCCACCTTGAGCTAATGTATATAACCCTCTTATACCTTCACCACGATAATTTCCATATCCTAATGTATAAGGTATAGCTATGAAATATATGAATAAAGCACCTAAGAAGAATAAAGCTGCTTTAAAATATTGTTTATTATGATATTGTCCAAATCCTGGTAAAAGTATAGATAATCTTTGAGGATATTTACTTATACTTTCTATTTCAACAGGTATTTTTCTATATAAATCTGATATATCTTGTTGCAGTATCTTATATTTAGAATCTACCTCAACTGTAGATAAATAATTTAAAACACTTATTCTACTTTTAATTGCTTCACTTGGAATATCTAATTTTAATACTTCAAGTTTATCTTTTAATTCCATTTTTAATTGTTCAATTTGATTTTTTAAAGCTTTTTTTGAAATTAAACCTTCTTTTTCAGAATGTTTCAACTTAACTATTTCTTTTTCTAACTCTTTTTTTAATTCTTCTTTTTTCTTTAAGAACTTACTCACTTTAATATCATTATCTTCTTTAGATAGTACTGAAAGTTTCATATTAAGTTCTTGTTTTTCATTTATTGATTCAGAATATAGTTCAATTATTTCTGGTAATCTTGATAATTTTAAATTATTCTTTTTAAGTTCTAATTCAAAATCATAACTTTTTTCTTCTTTACCATTATAAAATTCTACCTTTTTTTCTGATTCAAATAATTCTAGTCTTAATTTTAATTCATTCTTATCATATTTATTTTTTAGAGATTCTTTTTCCGAAGCCTTAAGTTTTTTTAATGATGTTAAGAATATTTTTTCTTCATCTAATAATTTTTTTAACTCTAAATTATACGCATGAGATGCTCTATTTGTTTTAATACCATCTGCTACATCTTTTAAATAAAGATTTTTTCTAACATGAGGATTATATAAACTGTCATAAACAAAATGATTCATACTTATTCCTCTCTTTCCTTAAATTTTAATATATATATTATTAATATAAATTGCACTAATATGCTCAAAAAATAAAAGAGTGTATATTGTCTATAAACAAAAATTTTTAACAAAATATTTCCAATTATAAATAATGTCCAAACCCCTTTATATAAAGTTGTTATTCTATATTTATTGTAAGTTATATAACTATAAATTGCAAAAATAATAAATATAGCTATAGATCCAAAATATTTTATCATCTCTATAGTTATATAATTATTTAAAGAAAGCCCTGTTTCTTGACTTACTTTTTCAAATAATTCTATACTTTTTACACTATACATACTGTTCATACTTTCAAAAATAATAATTAAAAAAGTTAATATCAAGAAAGTATTTAATGTTTTTTTATCAAGTTTCATAAATCACCTTTGTATAAAAAAGGAGTAAGTGCTTTTAACACTTACTCCAATTTTCTTATTGTCCTAAATTTGTTAATAGTGCTTTAAAGCTTGCTTGTACTTCTTTGTATGCTTCTTCAGCGTTTGCAGGTTTCTTAGATTCCCAAGAAACTAATGCATTTTGCCAAGTATCCCATACTTGTCCCCATTCTTTAAATAATGGTCTAGAAACTGCTCCTTCATAACTATCTATAACTGAAGATACAACTTTCTTATCTAAATCAGATAAATCAGTTTTGTTGTAGTCATCTTTAGAAACGTTAGGCATGATCTTACCAGTTGTTTTGTAGAAGTCTGCAGCAAATTGAGGGTTTAATAATTCTGCTATTAATGCTTCAGATAAAGCTAATTTATCTTTATCTTCTTCATTTCTAGAGTTTATAACAAGAGCCCATCCACCTTTCCAGTGTTTTAACTCTTTACCTGCAAATTTAGCATTTGATAATCCTGAAACTTCTAAGTTTTGTTCAACAAGTGGTGCAACTTCCCATGGTCCTATAACTCTTGCAACTCCTGATTTACCAGTTTTAAAGTTATCATCCATATATCCATAAGCAGCTGAGATATCAAACATTGGTAATTTCTTTTCGTTAGAAACTTTCCAGTAGTTGTATAATCCTTCAAACATAGCTTTAACTTCAGGAGTTTGTTCTGACCAATCTTTAGTTAAATCAGAGAAGAATTTATCTCCATCTTTACCTAATAATTCAACACCAAATCCATTAGTTACAGCAACTCCCCACCAAGCATTAAATACTGGTAACATTGCTACTTCTGGTCCAAGTTCAGCAAAATCAACATTTGTAGCGTCTACACCTTTAGCTTTTGCATTTTCAGAGTTTACACCTAAAATTAATGTTTCTAAGTTCATTGGGAATCCATAATATTTATCATCAAATTTTAATTGTCCTCCAAGACCTTTATCGAAATCTCCAAATCCACCTATTCTATCTCCTAAAGCTTTAGCATCAAATGAAGCTATTGCTTCAGATTCAACTAATCCTACCATTCTATCTAATGGTACAGCGAATACGTCAGCAACATCAGTATTAGTTGCATCAGTTTTGTCAATTATTTCAATGTGATCAAATGATGCCACTTTCTTGATTTCTATTGTAGCATCAGGATTTTTTTCCTTAACTCTTGCAATAGCTGCTTCATAATAAGGTGCCCAAGCTTCTTCTGCTTGTACTACTATGCTTCCTTTTAAACCAGATGCTGGTTCTTCTTTTGCTTCTTTATTACCACAAGATAATACTAAAGCTCCTAATAGGAAAGCACTCGTTAAAAGTTTTTTGAAATTCATAATTCTTTCACTCCTATTTTCTTTAATTTATTTTTGCAATCGCTTACAATTTACATTGATATTATACCTCAAATATACTAAAAGTCAATACCATTTTTAAAAATTTCTATTTTTTTCTAATAGTATAAATTCTAAACCTTGCATTAATATATTATCTAATAAAATTGTTTTATTAGTTTCATTTTTTCTAAAGTTTTCAAATATAACTCTATAATTTCCTTTATAGGTATCAGGGATATTAAAACTCTTTGTATCTTTTGATACATTTACAGCAATTAGTAATTTATTATCTATACTAAATATTAAAGATTCATAATCAAATCTAATTATATCTATCTTTTCTTCTATAACATCAAAATTTCCTAATTTAAACAAATCATTTGAGCTTCTATATTTTATTAAATCAGAAAAATAATTAACATATTCTTGATATTTTTGCGCTCTTTCAAAATCAAACTTATTTATTTCATCACTAGATTTATATGAATTTTCTATACCAAACTTAGTTCTAAAAAATTCTTGACCTGCATGTATAAAAGGTATTCCTTGTGAACACAAAACGATAGATGTTGCTATTGCTTGCATTCTTATTCTTTCATCTAAACTACTTTCAGAATTTGTTATTTCAAAATGATCAAATACTGTATTATTATCATGCGCTTCAATATATTGAATTACTTGATTTGGTGATATATATCCCCTTAAATTAATTCCACCTTTAATTGAATTTAACAATCTTTCATCCACAGTACCATTATTTACAAAACCTCTTTCTAATTTTTCAAATGTTGAACCACGTAAACTATCACGCATATCATCACTAAAGAAAGAAATGTTTGGCATTTTATATGCGTTATATTGATTAGCTTTTAATTCTTTATTTAAATTTGTATTTAGATCCCAACCTTCACCAAGTATTATTATACTATCATCAATTTTATTTAATTCTTTTCTTATTTCATTCATAGTTTCTACATCTAAAATCCCCATAAGATCAAATCTGAAACCATCTAGTTTATATTCACTTGCCCAATATTTAATACTATCAACTATATACTTTCTTATCATGTATTTTTCACTTGCAACATCATTTCCACAACCAGTTCCATTAGAAAAATCTCCATTTTCATAAAATCTAAAAGCATAATTTTCTAAAGTTTTCCATAAACTATGATCCATAGCATCAAACACATGATTATATACAACATCCATAATTACTCTAAATCCATTTTCATGAAGTACTTTTATCATTTCTTTTAATTCTTTTATTCTGTTATATGGATCTTGCGGATTAGTTGAATAAGATCCTTCTGGTATATTATAGTTTACAGGATCATATCCCCAGTTATATCTTAAATCTGGATTTAATTCATCAACTGAATCACTTGAATAATCATAAAAAGGTAATATTTGAATATGAGTTACACCCAATTTTTTTAAATAATTTAGTTGTTTTTCTTCTACTACCCCTAAATATTTACCTTTATTTTTAGCATTAAGAGTAAAATCTCTAATGTGTAATTCATAAATAACTGTATCCAGTATATTTTCAAAACTACTCATTCTTTTAAAATTTAAAGGATTTGTTCTATCAAGATCAATTATATACCCATTTTCACCATTTGCATTGCATGATATTGCATATGGATCTAAAGTAGTATATACAATATCATCAAAATATACCTTATACATATATGAACTTCCATCTAAATTTCTAGTTACTTCTAATTCATATACACCATTATCATTCTTATTCATTTCTAAAACTTCATCATTTAATAAAAGTTCTACCTTATTTGAAAGGGGAGAAAATAATCTAAATATTGATTTTTTACTAGAATACTCTACTCCTAACTTTCCATCATATCTGTATTTTTCATCTATTATATCTATATTTCTTAACATATAACCTAATCCTTTTTATTTAATCTAAAGTATGTCTTATTCATATCATAAATTTCATTTGCTAATGTATCTGTTAACATTTCTTTATTAACTCTCCAAGACCAATTTCCATTACTAGTAGCAGGTATGTTCATTCTTCCATCATCACCTAGCTCTAAAAAATCTTGAATTTGAGCTACTGCAATATTTGCAACAGATGACCAAGCAGCTCTTATAAATCCTTTAACATAATCTTTAGGATCTGTTAAATTAAGATATTTCTTAGCAAATTCAACTTCTTTTTTATTTGCTTTTTCAAACCATGATTTAACTGTATCACTGTCATGAGTTCCTGTATATACAGCCCAATTTCTCTCTATTTGATGAGGAATGAAGTCACTTTCATAATCTGGGTTAAAAGCAAATTGAAGCATTTTCATACCAGGGAAGCCTGTATGTTCTCTAAATTCAACTACTTCCTTTGTAGTATATCCTAAATCTTCTGCTACGATTTCTATATCACCTAAAACTTCTTTTACTTTATCAAACAATTTAGCTCCTGGTGCTAGAACCCATTTACCGTTTCTTGCATCTTCATCATATCTTGGAACTGCCCAATATGATTCAAAACCTCTAAAATGATCTATTCTTAAAACATCAACATATTTTAAAGTTTTCTTTATTCTATTAATCCACCATTCAAAGTTTTGTTTTTCATGTTTTTCCCAATCATATACAGGATTTCCCCATTTTTGTCCACCAGCACTAAATCCATCAGGAGGACATCCACCAACTATATCATCTAAGAATAATTCAGGATTTTTCCAAACTTCTAAGCTATCAGGAGAAACATATATAGGCATATCTCCCACAACTTTTATACCTAGTGAATTAACATAATCTTTCCAAGCTAAATATTGTTTAAAAAATTCAAATTGTAAAAATTTATGATAATCTATCTTTTCTTTTAGTTCTTCTCTATATCTATTTAATACTTCCTCATCTCTATTTCTAACTTCTGTAGGGAAATCTAAGTATGAAACATTACCAAAATTTTCTTTTAAAGCCATGAAAAGTGAGTAATCTTCTATCCAATCAGAATTTTCTAATATAAATTTATTATACTCATTATTAGCTTTAAAATTAGCAAAAGCTTTTTTTAAAACTATATTTCTTGTGTTGTAAACTTTTCCATAATCAACTCTATTTTGATCATTTCCATAATCTAAATTATCAAAATCTTCTCTTTTTAATAATCCTTCTTTTTCTAAAGTAATAAAATCTATAAAGTATGGATTACCTGCAAAAGATGAAAAAGATTGATAAGGTGAATCTCCATAACCTGTAGGTCCTATAGGTAATATTTGCCATAATTGTGTTCCTGTTTTTGATAAGAAATCAGCAAACTCATATGCTTCTTTTCCTAAACTTCCTATACCATAATCACTCCATAATGATGATATATGCATAATAATACCACATTTTCTATCAGTATTTATATTTTTATAATCATAATTTTTTTCCATTAAAACTCCTTTATTTTATAATTTCTGTTTGCACTACTATATAATTTTTAGCATTTTCTTTATTTTCTATTTTATTAGTAAGTAATTCTACAGTTCCCATTGCCAGATCCCTATATTGTATATCTACAGTTAAAAAATCATAATTTAAATATGTTCTAAGTTTAGTGTTATTAAATCCTGTAACTTCAACTTTTAAATCTAAATCCTTTATAGCACGCATAGCTCCTATTGCTAATACATCATCTGTTGTTATTATTACATCTACTACATTTTTACTTAAAAAATTTTTTACTATTTGGTATGATTCAGTAGTTGTAAACTTGGTATTTAAAATATATTCTTTATTAACTTTAATATTATACTTATTAAGAGCATCTAAATATCCTTGTTTTCTATGTTTAGAAACCGTTAAATTCTTAGGACCTGATAAAAATGCTAATTCTTTTTTACCTTTTTTAATACATATTTCTGTTATATCATAACAAGATTTAACATTATCATTATCAACCCAAAGTCTACTTTTTTTATTCTCCGGTGTTCCTATAACTACATATGGAAAATCTATACTTTGTAAATACTCTATATCTTTTTCTCCTTCAACAAAGTTCATAAAAATTAATCCATCTATTCTATTTGTCCTTATTAATTTATATATTCCATCATATACTTCTTCGTTATTGTTTAATTGAAGGTATAGAATGTAGTAACCTTTATCTAAAGCAAATTTATTAATATATGCCAATGTTTCTGTAAAGAAATCATTTTGAAGAGCATTTTGATTTCCGTTTATAACTACACCAATAATATTACTACTACTTTTAGTAAGTGATACTGCAGCAGAATTTGGGAAATAGTCTAATTCTTTGATTATTTCCATAACCCTAGTTTTTGTTTTAGTACTTATAAGTTGGCTATTTGACATAACTCTTGATACTGTTGCTTCACTAACATTTGCAGCTTTAGCTACATCTTTTATTGTAATCTTTTTCATAACTGTATCTACTATATAAATAGCAATTTCCTTTCTAATAATTTTGTAATGCAACCCCTTACATAAAATTATACCTTATTTTCAAAAAAATTCAATAGCTAATACAAAAAAATATACATCTTTAAACTTTATGATAATCTTTAAATCATCTTGTAATTTTTAATGTATATTCATATTTATATCTATTTTATTTACCATATTCCATACAAATCTTTTTTAAATATCTTTTCATTGTATTATATACTTTTACATTGTATTTTACACACAATTGTCTACAGTTAATATTATTTATATAATAATCTTTATATATTTTTTCTTTGTTTTCATCTAAATATTGACGTTCTTCTTTTGAACTTCGTTCATAAATAACATTATCAACACCATGAACCCTACATCTTTCAGCAAAAATTTTAAGTCTTAATGTATCAACATGATATTCCTTACTTAATTTAGCCATAGATTTGCTATTTACTTTACTCAATAATTCAAAAGTTTTATCAATAGATATACCTAAATCACTCACCACTTGCTTATTTTCATTTACAATATCACTAACCACTTTTTTTGATACACCCAAAGTTTTAAATATGTATCCTTGTGATTTATTTTGGTTATATAGTTATATAATTTTATCAATATTTTTATTGTAATCTGCTTCATACTTATTTCTTATATCTATATTATTTTCATCACAATACTTCTTAAATCCTTGAATTAATGTAATAATACTTTTAAGCTATATCCTTTATTTACTTTTAAATCATAAAATTCTGAATAATCAACACTACTTTTCTTTCTTAATTTAGTTATTTCTAAATTATTATTTTTAACATATTCTAAAAGTTTTTCTCTTAAAACAATTATATCAACATTAAAAATTTGAGCAAGTTGACCATATGTTTTGTCTTTTTCATTTCAAATATAGCTTCACAATCTAGTACAATTTCTTTCTTTTTTCTAGTTTTACCTATTAAAGAAATTCCATTTTCTCTACAATATTTAGATATCCCTTCTTTTATATAGTTATCACTTCTTTCAAATTTTATAGCCAACTCTTTATTACTTAAATTTTTTCTTAATTTTAAATCAACTATTTATCTGAAAAATTCTTCATCATATTTATATATTTTTCTTTTAATATATTATATTTCATTTTCTAAACAATATCTTTTGATATAATATTTCAACATATGTTTAGTAATATTTAACTTTTTAGCAATTTCTTCATATGTCATAGTTTTTTTCATTTCTATTATTTCATCAAAGTACAAGTTTAAGTATTTATTTCCCATAAAGATCTCTTTTCAAAAATAAAGAAATATTAATTTTTTTAAAACATAAGTATTATAACAGAATTAGATTTATATAAATAATAGAATTTTTAAAGAGGCTGTTGCAATTC